>WTHG01000396.1 GCA_011523245.1 Verrucomicrobiales bacterium
CTGTGTTTCCTCCCGAGAAAAAAATCGATCTCACCGCCACGTATGAAGGCAAAGCCGGCAAGGTGGAATGGAACGAATTCATCACGGCCGACGAATACGGCATGGTGGACATCAACAAAGCCTACCCCGGCCCCGGCGATGGCCTGAAGGAAGTCACCGCCTTTGCCTACACCGAGTACACCTCCGCCGAAGCCCGGTCAGCGCAACTCCGGCTCGGCTGCAAAAATGCCTGGAAGATTTGGCACAACGGCCAGCTTGTCTTCAGCCGCGACGAATATCACCGCGGCATGCGCATCGACCAGTATCAGCTGGACATCAACCTCGCCAAGGGCCGCAACACATTCCTGGTGAAGCTCTGCCAAAACGAGCAGGAGCAATCGTGGACCAAACAATGGCAATTCCAGCTGCGCGTGTGCGATGCCACCGGCACGGCCATCCTCGCCAGTAACCGCCCGCCCACGCCGGAGACCGGCACGGACAACAGCGGCAACAACCCCACGCCCGGACGGCGCCCCCGTAACTAAACTTTGAACAAGGTCTTCCATGAAACAAACCCTCATCGCTCTCACTTTTGCCCTCAGCCTCACAGCACAGGCTGAAGACTGGACCCAGTTCCGCGGCCCACGCGGCAACGGGGTTTCCGCCGACAAAAACCTGCCCACCACACTAAAGGACTCCAGCCTCAAGTGGTCGGTCACCCTGCCCGGCCGAGGCTTATCCGGCGCGTTAGTACTCGGGGATCACGTGATCGTCACCTGCAGCAGCGGCCCCACCCAATCGCGCCTGCACATTCTCGCGCTCAACGCCAAGGACGGCAGCGTGGCATGGCACCGTCAGTTCTGGGCCACCGGCCGCACCATGTGCCACGCCAAGACCAGCGTGGCCGCGCCCACACCCTGCAGTGATGGCAAAAATATCTACGCCGTGTTTTCCTCCAATGATGTCATTTGCCTGGATCTCAAGGGCAACCTCCAGTGGCTGCGCGGTCTGACCGCCGATTACGCCAACGTCTCCAACAGCCTCGGCATGAGCAGCTCCCCAGTCGTCACCGGCGACACACTCGTGGTGCAGGTGGAAAACGACAGTGAATCCTACACGCTCGGCCTCAACAAACATAACGGTATCAACCGATGGCGCTTGGACCGACCGAAGGCCGCCAACTGGACCTCACCCGTTTTGCTCAAAACCGGCCTCGTGGCGTTGCAGTCCAAGGACGGCATCGATGCGATCCGGGCCGAGGACGGCTCGAACGCCTGGAGCTATGAGGACGGCGCCTCCACCATTCCCTCCAGCGCGCTGTTGAACGGCGTGTTGTACATTCCGTCTCACGGGATTACGGCCCTCAAAATGAATGATGCCGACGCCGCCAACACCCCCAAGCAGCTTTGGCAAAGCGGGCGTCTCCAGCCCGGCACCGCCAGCCCCATTATCATTGGCAACAAGGTGTTGACCGCCAACAAAGCCGGCGTGCTGACCACCGGCAACACCCAAACCGGTGAACGCGGCTGGCAGCTCCGCCTCAAGGGACCGTTCAGCGCCACACCCATTGCCGCCGGTGATTACCTGTATTTTGTTAACGAAGCCGGTCTTGTGCAGATCGTGGACACCACTGCGGAGGAAGGGGAAATCACCGGCAAACTCGATCTGGGCGATCAAATACTCGGCAGCCCGGCCGTCGGAGGCGGCGCACTCTATGTGCGCAGCAACAGCAAACTCTACAAGGTTGCCCGGTAATGGAACGGGCAACGGGCATCGGCGGCGTGTTTCTCCGAGCTCAGGATCCCAAGGCACTGCAGGGTTGGTACGAACAACACTTTGGCCTGCAACCCGAGGCAGACGGCTGCGTGGTTTTCCGCCGGAACGAACGTGCAACCCGAGCCAACGCCAGCACCGTGTGGGCACCGTTTGATGCCGACACCGATTACTTTGGTTCCCGCGATCAACAGGCCATGGTAAACTTCGGGTGAACGATCTCGACGCCATGCTCGCCCAGCTCCGCGCCGCCGGGGCCATTGTCGATAGCCGGATCGAAGACAGTGAATACGGCAAATTCGGCTGAGCCACCGACCCTGAAGGCAACCGGCTTGAGCTCTGGCAACCCCCCGCTGAAGAAGCCTAAGCCGGCTTGGGCTCGGACTCCTCCGCGCCTGGTAGCGTCAACTCATCCCCCGCCCGCATACTCTGATAGAGCCGCGGCACCAAAAACTTCAAAACACTCGCCACCGGCACGGCAAAGATCATCCCCGCCAATCCGGCGAACAATCCTCCCAGCAACACTACGATCAGCGTTTCCAGGATATTCAATCCCAACGCCTCCCCGACAAACGCCGGATACAGGAAGAGTTGTTCGACCACCATGTTCATAATCACGTAGGTACATCCCACCAACACGAGCAGCGTGGGGTCGGCGTGGCCAGTTACCACGCAGGTACCCACGGTAAGTACAACGCTGACCATCGGACCTAGGAATGGCAGTAGCACTGTCAGACCTGCAAGCATCCCCAGCGGAATGGCGTACGGCACGCCGAGCAACAGAAAGGCGGTCACATAAATCACAGTCTCAATAATAATAATCCACATATAACCACGCACCCATGTCTTAAGCTTGAAGAAGACCTCGTTGATCACCTCCGCGGCGCTTTGCAGGGTCTCCTCGCTGGTAGTCGGCAGCCAGGAGGTTTCAAACAGGCTTTGCACGAGGTAATCGCCTTCCTTGACCTCCGCACCGTTGCGTTGGCGGAAGGCGGCCAGTTTACCGAGGAAGAACGAGAAGAAAAAAATCGAGAGCAACGTGTTCAAAGCAAGTGTCCCAACGGCACTCAGCACCCCCACGGCCGCGCCGAGGGCCTTGGTAGCGCCGCCCATTAACGATTTTTGAGTCGCCTCATCTTCTTGCGCCTGGGTAAAGAGCCGCTCGCGCAGGGCGGCAAATTCCTCAGGATCATTCAGGGTGGCCTGCAGTTTCTTGGCTTCATCCCCCACCAACGGCAACGAACCGGCCTTGCCCACCACCTTGGCCATTTGCGTGCGGGCCTTATCGGTATCAATCTGCTTGGGCTTCACGCTCAACGTGAGCAACACCACCCAGACCAATAGCAACACCAAGGCGCCGGACACTGTGATCACGGCGGCATTGCATGATCGGCTGATCGCCTGCAGCACGGCGGCATCGCCATTGGCTGCCGCGCTCGGTTCGGCGGGGTGTTGGCGGAAGAGGCCGCTCACCTTTTCCATTGTCCATGCAAAGGGCCGCACACACACCAGTTTGGCCATATCAATGAGCCGCGCCATCAATCCATTTTCCAGAAAACTGCGCTGGTATCGTTGTTGAAGGGGTTGGAAAAAATAGGCCAGAATCAGGCCGAACAACACAGCCTTCAGGAATGTGGCCGTGAGTACAAAGATGCCAATCACCACCACGCTGGCGATCAGCCCCGTGCTACTACGCACCAGTTTCATACGGCGGTTGTGCTCCTCCAGCGCGGCCGCTTCTTCACGGCGAAAGGTTTCCTCAGAGATCCCCAAGGCGCGCGCAATTTGATGTAGGCAATCCTCCTCAGTTTGGGCAAAGCCGTTATCCGCAAACGCCGCGATAAACAAAGCGCGCAGCAACGTTTCCTTTTCCTCGCCAGACAACACATTCAACCCAGCACACACCGACTCCAAATCGGGGGGAGGGTCCACGGTGAGCATTTGCTGCAGCTTGCTGGAGGCGGCTTCGCCATAGGTA
>WTHG01000169.1 GCA_011523245.1 Verrucomicrobiales bacterium
CATCAGAAGTCTCTCGATTCGAGGCGTTTTCTCCATTTAAAACATTAGGCAGCGACCCTCGATCCTCAAATTTAGCAAATGCCTTCACGATTCCAAATACCTCATCAACCCACCCAGCCGATAATAAACCGCGAGCAGCAATAAAGGTATCTCGCCCCCAATCCAAAAACCATGGATAGCCCGCCACAACCGTTTTGCCTCCTCCTCGATTGACCACAAAGGCTTTCATCGAAAAACGCAATCGCTCTTCAAAAGATACGAGTGTCTCATTTCTGATAACTGGGGGTATCGTTGTCGATTCACTGGACAACATCAGTACCGATTCATCTGAGGGCTTTAACGGAATCTCAAACCACCCGGGACTATACGCATCACCGACTTCAGCTTGCCCTCGACTCGCTTCAACCGGATGCCCCACATTATAAACCGGCTCGACTTCAGCGTGAAAACGCCCGCGATTGACACTCACTTTCAATTCTCGGCCCGATGCCGGGGCAAAGGTAAAACCTCCCTCTTCGCACATCAGAGATTCCCCAAAAAACGACTCACCGTCGGGGTTAAGATGCGTTTCCTCATGAAAACTACGATCCTCCAAATCAACCCGCACCGTGAGGCTGAATTCTCTATCCGGCTGTAACATTCGACCACGCATTGGCGCATCATCCAAACGCCGGAATGTCAAAACCGTGGAATTGTGACCGTCAGGCATTGCCGCTTCAAGTTCCACTTCAACAGCTTGGAAATCACCCGCGCTTACCAAAAAACGCCAACGCGCTGGAGACCCCGGTTCAAAGTGAATCAGATTCGCCGCATTCAAAGTACTGATAAAACCATCAGCCACCGCCCACAATCGGATTCGCTTAGCAAACACGTGGCGATCCACGGGCGCATCGGGGTTGAGATTAGCTCCCAAAAGGCAATCGTATTTCGATTTAATCGCCCCAAGATCCACCGGGATTCGCGCCATCCCCCCGCGTCCATTAGTCAATAATGCCACCGGTGCCTCTAAAATCTCTACATTGAGACGAACAGATGTCGCATCAAACGTTTCATTACTTGGCTCAAAAGGGGCAACCTCAATTTCACCCTCAACTGAAGTCCCTTCACCTTCGCGTTCTTGAAATAAAATCTGATATCGCCCTGTTTCCTCTAAAGGCCCTAATGATGCCACATGAACGTTTTCCATCTGCACTGAACTCACCAAGCCCGGCTCATTGGCTTTCGATATTCGAACCTCGAATGGCGTTTCATTACAAACCATCAACCAGTGACCTACTGGCATCGGCATAACGCGAGAGGAATCACGACGGCGCCAGATGTTGGTCTGTGGAAAATGCTCCGAATTCATAGCGTCCCGAATCTGAGCCAATACACCACTGGAACCATTCAATTCCTGGATAGCAGTTATCGCCGCCACAAAACCGGGCGGATTGTCAGCGGCAAGCTTGGCTAGTTCTCGCCAGTCAACATCCCCCAAATCTTCAGGCTCAAAACAAACCGAAAGACACTGGTATGCCCAAGCTGCCTGCGCACGTCTCAACTCGTACTGATCATCATCCAATGAAGCAGCCCGCTGAGTAAGGCAAAGAACTGTTAAGGGCCCCACAAATCCGCCTTCAAAGATATTTCCAGATAATAGATCAACCCAACCAATCAACGCATCATCCACCGCTTGCCCTTGATCAGCATCCAGATTAGCGATCACTCTAACTTCAGCCTCGCCATTAGCAGAAGTACGACGAAAGTGGCACAGATTACTGTCAGGTTGGCTCAAGCGCTCAATCTGCGTCCCGTCTCGAAAACACGGATGCTGGTTCAGTAATCGATTGAGTTGCGCCAATTCCGAAACGATATTTTCTTCAGCACCCCAATTTAGCCCACGCGCTGAATGGACGTTGATCTGTTCATCAGCCAACCACTCAACCCCGTTTGCAAACCCAAACCCACCGCTGGTACTAGTCAGCGCACAAAGTTGGTTACGTAAAAGGGACCATTTTCGACCCTTCGCCGCTAACCGGCTATTGTCATGCGTTTCGCTGTAATGAATAAGCGTACCCACACGTTCACTTTGAACATGTGCATGATCCAAATATCCAGCAACCTGCTCTCCACTATATTCCTGAAAAAGCTCTGAATAGGTCCACTGCATTCCGCCCTCAGTGAGTAATGCCGCAGTGTCATCCCACCCGCCACCTAACCCTTCCAAAAGAAACACCGTGTCAGGAAAGTGCTCGCGCACTCGGGCAGTAATATAGCGCCAAACAGGCATCGGCACTTTGTAGCCTGCATCACAACGAAATCCATCCACACCACGCTGACACCACTCTAGAAAAGCTGAAGCCATATGCTCCCAGAGTTCAGGGTGATTCGGCTCCAACTCAACTAAGTCCGCCCACACGTTCCCCCATGCACCGGGGCTAGCAAAATCACCATTGGGTTCACGCAAAAACCAGTCGGGGTGGTTTTCCTGCAAAGTGCTTCCCCAGCCGGTGTGATTGATCACCAAATCCAAAAACAACTGGCCGCCATAACTATGCACTCCCCTTGTCAACTCTCGGAACTGTTCAACGCCCGTTGTTCTTTTATCGAATTCAACTAAAGCAGGATCAATGGCGGTCAAATCGCCGCAGGCATACGGACTACCAAAACGCCCCATCCGCGCGTACGTAGTCGGCGTCGGATTAACGGGCAGCAAATGCAAAATACGGCAATCGAGTGCTTCAAAAATGTGCGACAGTTCGGATTTTAAATCCCGCAACTTCCCCCCCGGAGGGATCACCGTGTACCCTTCCGAATCCAGCGAGGCTACCCGTCCATCATGATCCATCACGGTTGTATCACGTTGAGTTTTCGCAGGACCAAACATACGCGGAAAAGCACAATAAATCGTGTTACCAGAACGGCAGGTATTAGGATGTACTGATAGGGCGATGTTATCGCCCTCAGGCCATCTCTGCCGGTATTGAGCATCCACCGCGTAAGCCTTGGCCTGAAACCAGCCCACCTCTGTCAAAGCCAGTTTGACCCTCCATTTGCCGCCATCAAAATGCATCGGCACATCGCGCCAACTACCTTCCAATTGCACGTCAGGTTCTTCAATACTGCGGATGATCTCCTTCCGCACCTGATGGCCGCGACCAATATTGGTCCTAAGAAAAACACGCAGTTCACAAGCCGAATCCGGTAACCCACTTAAGGTAAACTCCACTACATCTCCCACATAGCGAACACCTTGTGTCCCACAAGGAGGATTCATCGAGAGTTGCGTCACGAGCGAATCATGCACTCACAGGAGTGATACGCCCACAAAAAAGGCGGGCCGAAGCCCGCCATGAAACATGTTCATCTTTAGTAACGATAATGTTCAGGCTTGTAAGGCCCCTCCACCGGCACGCTGATGTAATCCGCCTGCTCGGGGGTTAGCTCGGTCAACTTTGCACCCAGTTTACCCAAATGCAAACGCGCGACTTCCTCATCAAGTTGCTTATCAAGGCGATAAACGCCCACCTTGCGATCGGCATTCTTACAAATATCAATCTGCGCGATCGTTTGGTTTGTGAAGCTGTTGGACATCACAAAACTGGGATGCCCCGTTGCGCAGCCCAAATTGATTAGGCGGCCCTCAGCCAGCAAATAAATCGACCGTCCATCAGGAAACGAGTAGCGCGTTACTGGCCCACCGGGTATGCTATCATCTTTGATCACTTCACGCGTCACTCCCTC
>WTHG01000250.1:0-1093 GCA_011523245.1 Verrucomicrobiales bacterium
GCTTCCATATCCAGCTTGGCGACATGTTCACCGGGGAACCAATGGTCGGCTTGGCCGAGGAGGTTATAGCGCATTTTGCCCCAGTCCACGAGGTCGAGGCTCTTGGCATAGGTCCAGAGGCGTAGGATCTCGGAAATGTTTACCTTGCCGGGCACGTCCACGTAGTGCGGCAAACCTTCGGGCCAGCGGGCGCACCAGTCGGCACCGAGCAGGGTATCCATTTCCAGCCGGAGCCGTTGCTCGATCTCCTTGATGGTGGGGCCAATATTGTCGTAATGCTCGAGAGCCTCAAGGTGGCAGTCGAAATCGCTGGGCTGTGCTGCGCCGCAGCTGAGGGTATGTACCTCGGGCCGGTTCAGGCAGTAGAGTGCATTGAACTGCATGGGATGCAGCGGGGCGCATAGACCGGTGAGTTTGGGCGGTGGGGCGTAAAGTTTACCGCCTTTGTCGTTGGGGCTAATGATAAACACGCCCATGTCGCGTGCGGCAGCAGCCTCCACGGCCGGCCAGTTGAGGTCGTTGACAAAATACCAGTGGAGATTGACGTAATCGAAGCCATCGCTCTCGATGGCTTTTAGGATGATGTCCGTGGTGGCGTGGGTGGAGAAACCAACGTGCCGGCAACGGCCTTCTTTCTGCAGCTGACGCGCGGCAGCGAGGCAACCGTCCTTGCTGAGCGACCAGTCGAGTAGTTCCTGATTGTTGATGCCGTGCAGTGAGAGCAATTCCACGTGGTCCAGCTGCAGGTAATCCATCGAGGTGTTGAAGGTATCGAGGAATTCCTTGGGGGAGGCGAAGGGCGCCACCTTGGTTTGCACGATTAGTTCTTCTCGCGGGAATTGCTTGAGCACGGGGCCCAGTTGCATCTCGGAGCTGCCATAACCCCGCGCGGTCTCAATGTGGTTGATGCCTAATTCCACCGAGCGATGGATCGTGGCCTGGAGGTTTTTCTGTCCCTCATCGGGCACCTCGCTCCATTCGATATCGCTCCACTTGTGCTGATAGCGCATGCCTCCACAAGAGAACACGGGCATTTCCAAATCTGTTTTTCCGAACCGTCGGTATTTCATCATGCCACAAATTCCAATTCCTG
>WTHG01000250.1:1193-3705 GCA_011523245.1 Verrucomicrobiales bacterium
AAATCTGTTTTTCCGAACCGTCGGTATTTCATCATGCCACAAATTCCAATTCCTGCCGGTGCGGGATGAGTCCGGCCTCATGGGCTTGCCCGAGGAAACGTGTGATCGTGTCGCGCCCTTTGTCGCCGTAATCGAGCGTCCAATGGTTTACATACATGCCCACAAATTGATCCGCCAAATTCACACCCATATCACGTGCGTATTGGAGTGCGTGCTCCACGGCCTCGGGGCGGTGATCAAGACTGTACTGAATACTCTCCGTGAGTAGATCGCTCACCAACGTGCGCTCCGCCTCAGCGATGCGTTTGTGAATCACATTGCCGCCCAGTGGTAGGGGGAGGCCGTCGTTTTCTTCGCCCCACCACACGCCGAGATCCTTGCAACACACGAGCCCTTCATTTTCAAAAGTCAACTGGCCCTCGTGAATGATCAGTCCTACATCGGCCTGACCAGCCTTGACCGTGGTAAAGATCTCATCAAACGGAACCACCACATATTCGATCTCCGTTTTCGGTCGGCCTAGCCATAATTGAAGAGCCAGAAACGCACTGGTCATTTCACCGGGCACGGCAATTTTTTTGCCGGCGATCTCTTCCTTCGAAAAATGCTCCTTGGCCACCAACATCGGCCCATAACCATCACCCATACTCGCGCCACTGGGCAACAGGGCGTACTGATCGCTCACATAGGCATAGGCGTGAATACTGATAGCACTTATATCCAGCTCGCCGCGCGTGGCGCGTTCATTGAGCGTCTGGATATCCTGTAAAATGTGCTCAAAGGTGTAGCCGCGCGGATCGATTAAATCTTTTGCCAGCGCATAAAACATGAAGGCATCGTCCGGATCTGGAGAATGGCCAAGCGTAAGGTGTGTCATCGCCGCAGAGAGTGCGCAAAAGCCTGCGTCATGTCCATGCGATTGATTCGTTTTGACTGGCAAAGCGTTGGTCCTTTGGTCACGCTGTCGTCTGCGACGAGGTATGCGGGACTATTTTATCAGGCGCTTTCTGCTGCTCATTCCCACCCTATTGGTGATCACTATGATCGTCTTCGGGGTGACCCGCATCGCTCCCGGCGGCCCCATGGAACAGGCGATGATGGAGGCGCAGATGGTTTCCATGGAAGGCGGTGGTGGCCGTTCCGAAGGCGCTGCGCTTAGCGAAGAGCAACTCGAACAAATGAAGGAGCTCTATGGCTACGATAAACCGATCCACGAGGCTTACCTTGTATGGCTGGGTTTGATGCCACGGGAACTTAACCGGCGGGATGTCGATTTTGTGAATGATAAAGTCGAACAGACAGTGCGTATGCGGGTGCCGGCCTTTCATGTAGCTGCACTGGATTGGGATGGAGATGGGTTTGTCCAGGCGACTGAAGTGCCCGAGAGTGTGAGTAGTTATGTGAAATTTGATCAGCTGGACACCAACCGAGATGGTCGGATTGACGGGTGGGAAGCTGAAGCAGAGGCGGCCTTCATTGAACGTGCCCGGGAAAGGGTGTTGGTTGAGTTGATCGATGGCCAGCCACAAATCGTCAACGCTGATGAAACAATGGTTGATTGGAAAGTGCGGCTGGTGGATTCGGGAGAAGAAACGCCAAACGTTCCGCGGGCGGAACTGTATCGCACACGATATGCCGGTGTGCTGCAGGGGGATCTGGGGAAATCCTTCCGGCATGGGGAGCCGGTCTTGGATGTTATGTTGGAGCGTTTGCCGGTCTCGACGTTTTACGGATTGCTGACGTTCTTTTTCACCTTTCTCGTTTGTGTGCCACTCGGCATTGCCAAGGCGATGAAGCACAACACTTGGTTCGACAACGGATCGTCGGTGTTCATTTTTATGGGGTATGCTATCCCAGGCTATGTGTTGGGAGCATTGATGATGGTGTTTCTGGCTGCACGTTGGGAAATGTTCCCCACAGGCGGTTTTACTGGGCCCAATTACGAGAGTACGCCGATTGAAAATGTCAGTGTGGAGGACGGAACTAGTAAATGGACCGCCGTGCAGCATGGGCTTCAGGATGGGCAGGAGGTTTGGCTGGAAGGAGATGTGCCGGCAGCCGAGCCACCCTTGGAGAAAGAGGCGGCTTATGTGGTGGCGGTTATTGATGCCGACTCCTTTGAGTTGCTGCCGGAAGCGGGCGGGAAAGCGGTGATGCTACAAGCCAGAGCTGCGAAGGTGAAGTTGCACCGCCATACGAGCTTGCCAGAACGGGCCGTGGATTTGGCGTGGCATGCGGTGTTGCCGTTATTGTGTTATCTCGTTGGCAGTTTCGCGTTTGTGACTATGCTGATGAAAAACCATCTCATGGACAACCTCTCCTCGGATTACATGCGTACGGCCATCGCGAAGGGGGTGCCGTTTACACAGGCTGTGCGGCGGCATGCCTTGCGTAATTCTTTGATCCCATTGGCGACCAACATTGGGCATCAAATTACTTTGTTTGTGGCCGGCAGTTTTCTGATCGAAACCATTTTTGACATCAACGGTTTTGGTTTGCTGGGTTTCAAGTC
>WTHG01000046.1 GCA_011523245.1 Verrucomicrobiales bacterium
TTTCTGCACAGCCCTGCGCGAAGCCGGCCACGATTTCCTCAAATACATTGGGCTTGAGCTCGCCCGTGCCGAGGTAATCGAGAAAAAACAATGGCTCGGCCCCCAGCACTGCAATGTCGTCCACACAATGGTTCACCAGATCCTGGCCGATGGTGTGGTGCCGGTTCATGGCGAAAGCCACCTTCAGCTTAGTGCCCACGCCATCCACACTGGAGACGAGCACTGGCTGTTTATATTTGCCGGGTTTCAGAGCGAACAGACCACCAAAGCCGCCGACCTTGCCGAGCACCTCGGGACGGGAAGCCGCCTTGAGCAACCGGCCAAGACCGGATTTCAGGGAATTGCTTACCTCCAAGTTCACGCCGGCGGCGGCGTAGGCGCTTTTCGTTTTTTTGCGGGCGGCCATTACAACAGTTTCGGTTGTGAATCATCCGCCACCAAACTCTCCGAGCGTTCGCGGCGACGTTCCATGATATGCTTGTCCACGGAGGCATCATACTCCACGGGATACTGGCCATCGTAACAGGCCATACAAAAGGATTCCTTGGGCTTACCCGTGGCCTGCACCATGCCATCCTGAGTCAGATAATTTAGCGAGTCCGCATCGAGGTACTGGCAAATTTCATCGAGCGTATTGTTTGCCGCCATAAGCTTGCTACGATCGGGAAAATCAATGCCGTACACACAGGGATTCTTGTGCGGCGGACAACTCACCAGTACATGCACTTCCTTCGCGCCCGCTTCCTTGAGGCTGTTCACACGCTTCTTGCAGGTGGTGCCGCGTACGATCGAGTCGTCCACAATAATCACGCGCTTGTCCTTCACCAGATCGGTGATGAGATTCAGCTTCACGCGCACATTAAAATCCCGGATGAGCTGGCTCGGCTGCAGAAAGCTGCGACCCACATAATGGTTGCGCACAAACGCCATCTCAAATGGGATGCCGCTCTCCAGTGAATAACCAAGTGCCGCGCAGTTGCCGCTGTCCGGAATAGGCACGACGATATCCGCATCGATCGGGTTCTCACGAGCCAACTCGCGTCCCATGTTCACGCGCACTTTGTAGACGTTTTGATCCGCGATGTTGCTGTCCGGTCGCGCAAAGTAAACGTACTCGAAAATACAGAACGACCGCTTCTCCTGCTCCGGAAACGCCTGAATGCTTCGCAGACCGTTGTCATCAATGATGACAATTTCGCCCGGCTCCACATCGCGCACAAACTCCGCCTGAATCAAATCCAACGCACACGTCTCACTGCTCAGCACATACGCGCCGTTATCCATGCGGCCGATGCATAACGGCCGGAAACCATGCGGATCACGCGCGCCGATCATTTCCCGTTCGGTCATGACCAGCAACGAATAGGCACCCTCCAGCTTACGAATGGTGGAGACCAATGTGTTTTCACCGTTCTGAGTCGGCTGCGCAAGCCAATGCAGTACGATCTCGCTGTCGACGGTGGTTTGAAAAATCGAACCGCGTTCCTCCAGCTCCTCGCGCAATACTGCGGCATTGGTGAGGTTACCGTTATGAGCAATGGCGATCTGGCCGCGGGAACAATCCACCGTCAGCGGCTGGGCATTGCCAATGTGCGAACTGCCGGTGGTTGAATAGCGAGTGTGGCCGATAGCCATCTTGCCGATCAGTTCATGCAACACTTCGCCCTTAAACACCTGCGGCACGAGCCCCATGCCCTTGTGCTGGCGAAAGAGTTTGCCGTCGCAAGAAACAATGCCGGCGCTTTCCTGCCCGCGATGTTGCAGGGCGTACAGGCCGTAGTAGGTCAACTCCGCGGCGTTGGGGTGGCCGAACACGCCGAACACGCCGCAGTAATGCTTGGGATGAGTTTGCTGCTCCATGTTCAGGCCATCGCGTTACCGATTGAATTCCACCAAAGATCATGCAAGCCCGCAACCTCCCAGGCATGCTCGCCGGCAGGGGTCTTGAGCTTGAGTTGTTTGCCGCCCACGGTACCGATCCGTTGGGCCGGCACGCCTAGGAGTTTGGCGCGCTCCACGGCTTTCACCGCGTCCAGCTCGGAAGTAGTGATGATCACGCGCCCATGGCTCTCACCAAAGAGCAGCGCATCCAGCCGGACGTCATCCACTGCAGACACGTCGATCTCTGCTCCGAGAAAACGCGGTGTGTTTCTGGCTTCCAATTCGGAGAAGGTACATTCGGCCAGCGCCACTGCCAGGCCGCCCTCGGAGCAGTCGTGCGCGCTCTTCACTAAATCGCTCTGAATAAGGCCCAACAAGGTCGTATCCAGCGTGCGTTCGGTGTCCAGATTGCAGCGGGGCGGTTGACCGCTCTTGGTCTCATGCGCCACCTGAAGGTAGGCCGAACCGCCCAGACCTTGCAGGGCATCTTCGGAGTCCACTGGGGCGCCCAGAAGAATTACGGCGTCGCCTTCCTCCTTAAACCACTGCGTGGTGACGTGCCGTTCCTCCTCCACCAACCCGGCCATGGCCACGGTGGGCGTGGGATCAATCGCCCCGTCCGGATTCTGATTGTAGAGACTCACGTTACCACCGGTCACCGGCGCATCAAATGCCGTGCAACCCTCGGCCAAGCCGCGCACCGATTCCTTAAGCTGCCAGAAGAGCTCGGGATTGTGTGGGTTACCAAAATTCAAATTATCCGTGGTCCCAATCGGCGTGGCGCCGCTGCAGGCCAGATTGCGGGCGCACTCGGCCACCGCCGCCTTGGAGCCTTCGTAGGGATCGAGGTACACATGCGACGCATTGCAATCGACCGCCAATGCCACAAGTTTCTCGGGAAAGTCCTCGCGATCGTCGCCGCCCGGCACGCTGTCGGCCTTGATGCGAATCACCGCGGCATCGCTGCCAGGATTCACCATCGTGTTGGCGCGCACCATGTGATCGTACTGGCGATAGACCCAGTTCTTCGACGCGATACTAGGCCATTCCAGCAGCTTTTCCAGCGCCTCGGTGGGATCCTCCAAATCCTCCACGCCGGCCAATGTGAAACTACGCACCTCGGCGAGATCCGCCGGTTCCTTGGCTTCGCGGTGATATATTGGCGCATCATCAGCAAGCTTGCTGGCCGGCAAATCCGCCACTACCTCGCCGTGATTTTTCACCACCATCTGGCCGGAATCGGTCACAAACCCAATCTCCGCCCACGGCAAATCCCATTTATCAAAAATGCGTTTCACCTCTTCCTCGCGCCCCTTGGTGACGATGATGAGCATGCGCTCCTGCGATTCGCTCAGCAGAATCTCGTAGGGCGTCATGCCCGGGCTGCGTTGAGGCACCTTGGCCAGATCAATCTCAATGCCCGTGCCGCCGCGCGCGGCCGTTTCGCAGGTGGAACACGTGAGGCCCGCCGCGCCCATGTCCTGAATGCCCGCCACTGCGCCGGTCGCCAGCAATTCCAAACAGGCCTCCATACAGAGCTTCTCCATGAAGGGATCGCCCACCTGCACGGCACTGCGCTGTTGTTCGGCCGATTCCTCGGTGAGATCCTGCGAGGCAAATGCCGCACCCGCCAGACCATCGCGACCGGTGGCCGGTCCGACATAAAACACCGGATTGCCCACGCCCTTGGCCGCACCGCGCGCAATTTGATCATGCCGCAACACGCCCAGCGCAAAGGCGTTTACCAACGGGTTGCCTTCGTAGCTCTTGTCGAAATACACCTAGCCGGCCACGGTCGGAATGCCGAAGCAATTTCCGTAA
>WTHG01000280.1 GCA_011523245.1 Verrucomicrobiales bacterium
CCACAATACGTTTGGACGCGACTTTTTCCTGCGCATTGCCCTTGAGCTGTATCTCAAGCGCCTGCTGGTCGGCGGCATTGATCGCGTTTTTGAGATTGGCCGCAACTTCCGCAATGAAGGCATATCACGCCGTCATAACCCGGAATTCACCATGCTCGAGGCCTACGAGGCTTATGGCGATTACGAGAGCATGATGGAGCTTCTGCAATCCATGATTTGTCATGTGTCCGAGAAAGTGCTCGGCACGCTGGTTATCGAGCAGAAGGACGAGGAAGGAAACGTCACCAAGACGATCGATCTGTCGCCTGATTGGCGCCGCGCCAAGTACAAGGATCTCATCCGAGAAAAGGCCGGAGACGATTGGTTCGAACTCACGCCCGAACAACGCCGCACTCGTGCTACGGAGGAATTGAAGATCGAGGTTGATCCGGAAGAGGAGGATTTTGAGGTGACCAATGCGGTGTTCGAAAAGCTCATCGAACCAACCCTCATTCAACCGACCTTTGTCACGCATCTCCCCAAGGAACTCGTCCCACTCGCCAAGCTATCGCCCGAAGATCCAGATTGCGTGGAGGTCTTTGAGTGCTGCATCAACGGTCAGGAAATTGCCCCGGCCTACACTGAGCAAAATAACCCCATCGAACAACGTGAACGCCTCGAGCAACAGGCCGGCGGCGAGCAGCAGAAGTTGGATGAAGATTTTCTCGTGGCGCTGGAACACGGCATGCCGCCCGCCGGCGGCATCGGCATCGGCATCGATCGCCTCTGCATCATGTTGCTCGGCCAGGAAAGTATCCGTGACGTGATCCTCTTTCCGCAACTCAAGCCACGCGAAGAATAGTTACCCCGCTAAATTGCCCCAGTCGATCGGCTGGTTCATATCAATCCGAGGCAACTCCGCCGCCACGCTTTCCGGATATTTCTGAGCCGCACCGGTATTGAACACCAGCACGCGGTCCTTGGGCTTAATCTTGCCCTGCCCCGTTAATTGATCCAACACACCGAGGCACACGGCTGTTTCCGGGCACACAGCGATGCCTTCTTTGGAATTTGCCAGCTGCATCCATTTAGGAATATCCCCTTCAGGTGCGCTCATGGCCATCCCGTCGCTATCGCGCACAGCTTCGAGAATCATAAAATCCCCGACCGCCTGCGGCACCCGCAGGCCACTGGCCACCGTTTCGGCATTGTCCACCCTTTTGGCATGACGTGCGCCGGACTCAAACGCCTTCACAATCGGCGCGCATCCGTCGCTTTGGCAGGAAACCATCTTCGGTCGTTTTCCACTCTTGAGCCAACCCAACGCTTCCAATTCACCAAACGCCTTCCACATGCCGATCAAGCCCGTACCGCCGCCAGTGGGATACAAAATCCAATCGGGTAATTCCCACTCAAATTGCTCCGCCAATTCCAGCCCCATCGTTTTCTTGCCCTCAATCCGATACGGCTCTTTAAGGGTCGACACATCAAACCAACCCATCTCCCTCGTGCCCTCGCGAATCAACCGGCCGCAATCATCAATCAAGCCGTTCACCGCAAACACATTGGCGCCGTGCAACAGACATTCCTTCTGATTGATCACCGGCGTGTCTTCGGGCATGAGCACCCATGATTCCATTCCAGCTCGGGCCGCATACGCCGCCAACGCGCCTCCAGCATTCCCGGCTGTGGGCACCGCTAACCTTTTTAAACCCAGCTCATTCGCCAAAGTGACCGCCATCGCCATCCCGCGTGCCTTGAAACTCCCGGTGGGCAGGCGGCTCTCGTCTTTAATCAATAAATTTTCGAGCCCGAACTCTGCCCCCAAACGTTTGGCCGGCAAAATGGGCGTGATGGTTTCGGTTAAGGAAACGATGTTAGCCGGATCCTCCAAGGGCAGCAGTTCCAGGTAACGCCACAAGGTAGGCGGGCGCCCGAAAAGCGCCTTCTTTGAGAACTCTCGCTTTACCAAATCCAGATCATACCGCACCCAGAGTGGCCGGTTACAGCTGGTGCAAAGACCATGCACTTCTCCAGCAGGATAATCCTGGCCACAATAAGCACATTCCAGATGCGTCACGAAAGGCATACGCGATGAAACGGATTCTATGCACCCGAGTCAATGGTGGTTCTTCCACGTAATTCTCTGATAACGTACTCATGCTTGCCGTCACAGCATTCCATCAGGCAGAGTCCGGGCATGGCACGTAAGATTCGCATGGGTTTTATAGGGGTGGGAGCTATGGGCTACAGCCATCTGCAGCTCTTCCATCAGGAATGCCGCGGACAAGCTGAGGCCGTTGCCCTGTGCGCCAGTAATTCGGAACGCATCCAGCGAGCACTAAAGGTAGCACCGGATATGGCTCTCTATAAAAAGGAATCCAACCTCATCCAATCGGATCTGGACGCCGTCATTATTTCCTCGCCCAATTTCACGCATGTGCCGTTAGCGTTAGAGGCCTTAAAGGCGGGTAAACATGTTTTCCTCGAAAAACCAGTGGGGATCACGGCCACCGAATGCCGAAAACTGCTCCGGGCTACTCAAAAGAGCGACCGCGTGTTGATGATTGGGCATGAACTTCGCTACTCAGCTTATTTCGCGAAGATCAAACATTTGATCGACCAAGGCGCCGTCGGCACACCCCATATGGCCTGGTGCAAGGAATTCCGGGGACCATTCCAACCGAAAAGTCGTGACTGGATTCAGGACCGCCGCAAAAGCGGGGGCTGCCTTGCAGACAAGAATTGTCATCACTTCGATTTAATGAACTGGTGGCTCGACGCGCGCCCCAAGCGCGTCAGTGCCTTCGGCAGCAACGCTGTGAACCGCGTCATTGCCGGCCCCAATCAGGTGCACGACCACGCCACCGCCAGTTGGGAATACGCCAGTGGCGCCAAGGGCACATTGCATCTCAGCCTGTTCTCACACGAGCCGCCCAAGGAGACACTCGAAATGGGCGTGGTAGGCGAAACCGGTGTACTTCAGACCGATCTGGAAAACCTGCAAATCCTCCATTGGGAAAACGGCAAACGTAATGGCGCCCCGCGCGTGATTTCCGTGAAGGCCAAACGCGGCGTCGGCTGGGGCGGACATTTAGGCTTTGCTGAAATGCATCCGGCATTTATTAAAGCCGTTCGCACGGGCCAGGCACCGTTGACCTCCGTGGCCAACACGATCGACGGCACATTGCTGGCCATCGCTGCCGAGGAATCCATCCGCAAACGTAAAACAATTACAATCAAATGAGCAAACATCCGATAAATGACGCCCTCCTCAACGGTGACCTCGTCCGCGAACCCGTAGGCAATGAACAAGGATATTGGGCCGGCGCGCCCGGCTGGATTTGGGATAACACCGATCAGGCTGCCTACATTTGCTACCGCATCCGGCGCCCGCGCGGCGTGGAACCTGATCGTGGTGGCGAATCGCGCATCGCCAAGACGACCGATTTCAAAACGTTCGAAGATGTATGGAGCGTGCACAAAGATGCTTACAAATCCGCGTCCATCGAGAAAAGCACCCTCCGCCGCGGCGCCGATGGCCGCATCCGCTATTTCACCAGCTACGTAGCCCCAGAGGACGGCCGTTGGTGCACTACCGTCAACACTGCCGATACAATCGCGGATCTGGATCCCGCCAACACCAAACGACTCTTCACCGCTGCCGATCTAGGTTTAGAAGGAGTGAAGGACCCGTGGATCCTTGAAG
>WTHG01000036.1 GCA_011523245.1 Verrucomicrobiales bacterium
GCCACCGTGGCTCGCCGCTATCGCAAGCCAGCGCTGGCCTCGCTCAAGGCAGCCGGCTTTGAACCGATCTTCATTTCTCAACCGGCCGGCGAACAGGCTAAGACCTTGCAGAATGTGCAGGCCTGTTACGATCTACTGGCCAAACACCGGCTGGAGCGCGGTTCGTTTGTGGTCGCTTTGGGCGGAGGCGTGGTCGGCGATCTCGGCGGCTTCGTGGCGGCCACCTATTTGCGTGGGATTGATTTTGTACAAGTGCCCACCACGTTGCTGGCGCAGGTGGATAGCTCGGTGGGCGGCAAGGTGGGCGTGAATCTCCCGGCGGGGAAGAATCTTGTCGGCGCGTTTTACCAACCCAAGCTGGTGTTGTGCGATCTGGACACGCTCGGCACGTTGCCCGCGCGCGAGTTCCGCGCCGGCCTAGCGGAGGTGATCAAGTACGGCATTATTTATGATGCCAAACTGTTCCTCAGATTGGAGCGCGATTTGCCTAAGCTGTTGGCGCAAGATCCGGCCACGCTCAGCGCGGTGATTGCCCGATGCTGTCAGATCAAGGCTGAGGTGGTGGGGCAGGATGAAAAAGAATCCGGCCTGCGCGCGATCCTCAACTTCGGCCACACCATCGGACACGGTCTGGAAGCGATTTCGCAGTACGGGAAATATTTGCACGGCGAAGCCATCAGCATCGGCCAAGTGGCGGCGGCCAAGATTTCCAGTGAATTGACCGGCCTACCGGCCGCGGACGTGGACCGGATTGCCGCCATTTTTGCGGCGACCGGTCTGCCGACCGAGGTAAAACTCAACGCCACCCAAACCAAGCGCCTGTTTGCGGCGATGAAGTTGGACAAAAAAGTGAGCGGCGGCGAAATCAAATTTGTGCTCGCCGAATCCATCGGGCGAGTGAAAATTGGCCAATCCGTGCCGGACGCCGCCGTGCGGCGCGCGCTCAAATAATCCTAGCATGGCCGTCAGCGAAACCATTGTCCGCGAATTTTTTGAGCTGCACGATTTTTTTGTGCGCCAAAACCGCAAACACATTGCGCCCAAGCGCGAGGATGATGAGATCGATTTTTACGTCCACAACCCCAACGGCCCAAGTGATGGCGGCGAGGTGCCCTTTGTGCTGGAGACGGCTCGCGACCTCGAGACGCTCACTCGTGCGGTGGTGGTAGTCAAGGCCTGGCATACGGAGGTGTTTACCCAGGCCGTACTGGCGCATGCGCCGGAGATGTTCCGCTTTGCGGGGCCGGAAACATTTGCCCGAGCGACGAATGCCTTTGGCGGCCCGGGACCGCTCACAAAAATCCTTGTGATCCCCGCACTCCCCGCAGGCGGTGAGGCACGACAGCAGAGCATTGATCTGCTCCACAGTAAGGGGATCGATGCGGTGATTCCCTTTCGCACGATGTTGTCCGATCTCATCGAGCACATTGAGGTGAACCGCAATTATCAGAAAAGCGACCTGCTGCAGGTGATCCGTATTTTGAAAAACTACGATCTCTTTGCGCCGCCGCAGCTAGAGCTCTTTGACTTGCCCAAGCCCAAGCGTAAAGCCAAGGTCTGACCGCCATGCTCCTTGTCATCGACAACTACGATTCGTTTACGTTTAACCTCGTGCAATATCTCGGCGAGGAAAACGTGACCATGCAGGTGCATCGTAACGACGAGATCACGCTCAAACAAGTGGAGGCACTGCAACCTGAGCGCATCCTCATCTCGCCCGGTCCCTGCACGCCGCGCGAGGCGGGATTGTCCAATGAGATCATCCAGACCTTTGGCCCGAAGCTGCCGTTGATGGGCGTCTGCCTCGGGCACCAGTGCATTGCGCATTCGTTCGGAGCTGAGGTGGTGGTGAACGACGTGATGATGCACGGCAAGACATCGCCGATCACCCATGACGGCAAAGATTTGTTCGAAGGCATCCCGAGTCCGTTTACCGCCACGCGCTATCATTCACTCGTGGTGAAACGCGACACGGTGCCGGATTGTTTAGAGATTACGTCCGAAACGGAGTCGGGCGAGATTATGGGCTTGCGACACAAGGAACACCCCATCTGGGGTGTGCAGTTCCATCCCGAAAGCATCCTGACCGATCATGGCCGGGTGCTGCTGCGGAATTTTTTAAAGCTGAGCTGATTACTGCCGCGCGCGGGCGATGATGTCCGCGATCTTCACGGGCTTGCCTTCGAGCCGCTTACTTTCGTCAGCCGCCTCCATGAAGGCGAAAAGCTCAATGGTTTCCTCGGCGGGCACGGGCACCTTGCCGGTTTGAAACATCCGCACAGCCTCAACAACTAGGGGCGCGTAGCCGTCGTATTTACCGATCTCGCCCACGCCTTTGGTGCCCTTAGCCAGCCCGCCGTAGCCTTTACCTTCGCGGAAAATGCCGGTGCGGCCGCCTTTCCATTTTCCAATGACTTCGATTTTGCCGTCGGCCGTGGTGCGGCGTTGCACTGTCTCGCAGCCCGTGCCCATCACGGTGAAAAGTGATTCGCAGCCGTGCACACCGTACCAAAAGAGATCCGGATGACGCACCTCGATGGACGCGGGGCTAAACGTTTCTGCGTGTATGATCTTGCCCAATGCTCCGGCCCGCGCGGCCTGTGTGGCGCTACCATACCGTAGCGAAGAAGAGCTGAAGACAGGTACGCCCTTTTTCTTGGCGTAATCAAAAATGAACAGCACATCCGCGAGCGAGCCGGCCATCGGTTTATCGATGTACAATGGCAGTCCGGCATCGATTACCGGGATGGCTTGCCTTACCTTGGGTCGGCCATCGACGCTCTCAAGCATGATGGCATCCACGTTTTTGCAGAGCTCGGCGATTGTCGGGTAGAGCTTCACGCCGTATCGCTGGGTGAGTGTGTCGGTAAACTTATCAATGCGCCCGGAGCTGGAGGGGATATCATGACTGCCGCCGCGAAAGGCCGCAGTGACTCGGGCCTTCGCCAGTGGCCCCTCGGCCTTGGGATCGTTGATGATCTTGGTGAAGGCGGTAACGTGGGAAGTATCCAGCCCGATCAGGCCAATACGGATTTCCTGGGCGTCGGCCAATACCACCAAGGCAAACGTGAGGACGGAGGAAAGCAGGCGTGTCATGCCTCAAGGCTAACGCCACGGGGGGCGTTGTAAACGGGAAAACGAGGCGATTAGGCCTCGGTGGTGACTTCGGCAAAGTCGAGGCCGTGGCGTTTGCAGTATTCGCTGAGGGCCTTTTCGTTTTCGATTAACACCGTACGCACCACGGCGGATTCATCGGCAAAACCGATATCGGCTACGTGATCAGGAATGAGGTGCGTTTGATTATGCGCGTAGGCGAGGGCGAAGGAAGCTTCGGCAATCACGAAATAAGGAATTTCCTGATCGGCGCCCTCGGCGTAATCCTCGATCACATCGGCCAACAGCTCGAGTTGATCGACCAGATGCGGATACTTGGGTGCGTGAATCTCGGCGAACTCCAGCTTCAACTGCGGCAGCCGATGATGCACACCCTGCAAAATGGCAGGGGTGACTTTGGCGGCGTTGTGATGAACGAAGTCTGCGATCTCGGACATGCGCCGAGTCTAGCAGGCGAAGCCGCAGAATCAAGCTCGGCGGCGGCTGATCAGACTGTTTGTATCTCCATCTGCGGGAGCGAGTTGAGAAAATGCTCCCCGTATCGCTTGGTGAGCACGCGGTTATCCAGCACGGCCACAATGCCGCTGTCGTTGCCTGTCCGGATGAGGCGGCCGACGCCTTGGCGGAATTTCAAAATCGCCTCGGGCACGTTAAATTCCATAAACGCATTGCCGCCGCGGGCCTCGATAGATTCCACGCGGGCCTCGATGAGCGGATGGTCCGGCACGGCAAAGGGCAGGCGCGTGATGATGACATTGCTGAGCGCATCGCCCGGCACATCCACGCCCTGCCAAAAACTATCGAGGCCGAACAGTACGGAGTCTGTATCGCGCTTGAACTCCTCCAGCATCGCCGCGCGCGGGGAGCCCGTGCCTTGCACCAGCGCGCGAATACCGAGGTCATCAAATACCGGCTCCAGCTCGGCGGCCACGTCGCGCATGAGTTTGCCGTTGGTGAATAGCACGAACGCTTTGCCGTGGGTCATGCGCACAAAATGCTCGATCCAATGCACGAGGGCATCACCGTATTCGTCATCGCGTGGATCGGGCATGCGACCGGCAATGTAGAGTTTCACTTGTTGTTGATAATCAAAAGGCGACCCCAGCTGCGCGCGGCGGGCGGTCTCAGCGCCGACTTGTTTCAAGAAATATTCCAGGCCGGGACACAGCGCCTTTTGCTCAGGAGGTAGATCGCTGCGCTCGGGATCGGCAATGGCTAGCGTGGCGCTGGTGCAAACCACCGGCACGCCGCGGCCGAACAAGTGGTGCCGTAGAAATTCTGCCGTATCGATCGGCGCGGCATTGAGTGCGAGGCTTTGACCCTGACGTCCTGTGCGTTCGACCCAATACACATGTTTTTCTGCCGATTGCCCGATAAACGTGGAAACGGCTTCGCGGATTTCGCCAATACGCCGGTTGCACTCGATCAGTTCGGCGGTGGATTCCTCATCTTCACTAGCCTCGATCAGATCACCAAGCGATTCGCGCACGCGCTGGAGCGGCAGCGACACGGTGTCATCCACCAGCTCGGCCTCCCGAATACGCAGCTCACTCCAATCCCGTTGACGACGCGGCGATTTGTCGTGCGCGGCGTCGCAGGCGGATTCCACATCGCTAAACAACTTGTCGGCCTCGTCAATCGCATCGGCGACCTGCCGCACCATGGGGCCTTTGCGCAGGGTGGAGAGCAGGCCTTTTTCGGTGCGCGGATTCCACAAACGCTGCAGGTTGAAGCGAATCTGGCCGCTGGAGACGTGGAGACCAATGTGGCGAGAGGCCACACGATCGAGGTGCTGGGCTTCGTCGAAAATGGCAAAATCGTTGCGAAAGATTAGCCCTTCGCCGGGATCTTCATCCTCGTCCATATACCCGGCCAGACCGAGGGTGAGGTTGGAAAAAAATAGCGCATGATTGAGCACCAACACATCGGCGGACATAAACCGCCGTCGCGCTTTCTGAAAAAAACATTCGCCGTGCAACGAAGCCGATTCACTGCCGCGGCCGCAAAACTTGGGCGAACACAAACCGCGTTCGGATGCCACCGCCTCCCACACCTTGGGATCGGGTTCCACATCGAAGTCGGACAGGCTCCCGTCGGTCGTTTCCTTAGCCCACGCCTCCACGCGTTTCAGCTCGGCAATTTCCGGCGAGGTAAACAGGCCATCGGCCTTTTGCAATGCGCGCGCCAGCCGCCGAGTGCACAGGTAATTGCCGCGGCCTTTGAGCAGGGTGTAGGAAAAATCCACCGGCAAAATACGCTGCAACATCGGTAAATCTTTTTCCGCCAACTGCTCCTGTAGGTTGATGGTGTGTGTGCAAATGAGCGCCTTACGATGATGCGCTTGGCCAAACAGGATCGCGGGAATGAGGTAGGCGAGGCTCTTGCCCACGCCGGTGCCGGCCTCGACCACGCAGTTTTTGTCCGCCTCCAACGCGCGGATCACGCCGGTGGCCATGGCCTGCTGCGGTTGGCGGTATTCGAAATTGCTGGCCTGCGAGAGGAGTCCGTCCGGCCCGAAGAGCTCCTCCACCTGCGTCTCCAGACTGGGCACCTCGGGGTTGGCTCCGGATTCCGGATTGGAATCGGATGGCTGATAGTCGGTGGACAGGATCATTGCGCCGCGTTGCGCTCCACGACTTCCTGCTGGGCGCGGTTTTTGACGATCCGGTTGGCAGGCAGGACGCCGCGCCAATTGGTGTTCGGGTACATCACGCTGTCACGGCCGATGATGCTGCCGGGATTGAGCACGCTGTTACAGCCGAGCTCCGCACGGTCGCCAATCAGGGCACCGAATTTGCGTAGGCCTGTGTCATGGGCGTCTTCGGCTTGGCCCACGGTCACATTGCCCGGCATTGATTTGAGATTGGAGAGCACCACGCCCGCGCCGAGATGCGCGCGATGCCCAAGGATAGAATCGCCCACGTAATTAAAATGCGGCACCTGGCAGTCGTTAAAGAGCAGGCTATTTTTCAACTCGCTCGAATTGCCAATCACACAGCCATCGCCCACGATTACATTGGCGCGCACATAAGCGCCGTGGCGGATTTGACAATTTTTCCCGATGATCGCTGGACCCTCAATGTACGCGCCGGGCTCCACCACGGTGCCTTCACCGAGAAATACATTGGCCCCGATCACCGCTTGAGGCGATACGGTGGCGTGATTGGCCGGTTGCAATTTGGCGGCGAGGTATTCGGCAAGGCGCGGCAAGGCCTCCCAAGCGGGTGCTTCGGCGTCAAACAACGCCGCGTGCTCCGTCTGGCTGAGGTCGAACAGGTCCGCCGCCGTGAACATGCCGCCAGCCTAGGCGATGGCTAGCAGGCGCGAAACGTTTTTCCGTTCACAACTGCAGCGTTGAAAAAACCCTGTTTTTGAGTATGCTCTCGGCGATGGATTTGACGCGCACAGCATTTGGCGTGTGGGGCGGTGGCCGCTACATGCACTTTGGAGAAAAGCTGGAGGAAGAGCGGTTTCTCGCCCTCATCAACCGTTCGTATGACGAGGGCGTGCGCACGTTCATGACGGCTGATGTGTACGGCCAGGGGGCTGCCGACGAAATGCTCGGGCGTGGCCTCGCCGGTAAGGATCGAGACAGCTACTGCCTTGTGGGCGCCGTCGGCCATGATTTTTACGAGGGCCAGCGCGAAGGTGCGCGCGGATTTCCGCGTTTTACTGATGCCGCCCTGCGCGGGCCCGAGGCCTACGCCGATTATCTGCGCGCGGCCACCGAGAAAAGCCTCACGCGCTGCGGCACCGAGAAATTTGATCTGCTGCTGCTGCATAATCCGGATGTGACGGGGTACACCCACGAAGCGGTGTGGGAAGGCATGACGGCCTTGAAGGACACCGGCCTCACCGATCGCATCGGTATTGCGCCCGGACCGGCTAATGGGTTTACGCTGGATATGTTGGCGTGCATGGAAAAATTCGCCGACCAAATCGATTGGGCCATGGTGATCCTAAACCCGCTCGAGCCATGGCCCGGCGGATTGCTCCTGCCGGCGGCTGAGAAATATGGCATCAAGGTCATCACGCGCGTGGTGGATTATGGGGGATTATTCCATGGCGACGTGCGGCCCGGCCACACTTTTGCCGAGGGCGATCATCGCGTATACCGTCCGGCTGGCTGGGTGGAGGTTGGCAATGAAAAGATGGAGCGCATGCGCGCGATTGCCGAGGAGCACGGCGTGTCCCTGCTGCAGTTGGCCTGTCTCTGGAATCTCGCACATCCGGCCGTGGCCAGCGTGATCCCCACGCTTATTCAGGAGGCGGGGGAAGACGCCAAGACCATCGAGTCCAAGCTGGACGATTTGGCGGCCCTGCCGGATCTCACGCTCACCGCCGAGCAACGCGATTTCATTACCGATATTGGCAATAACAAGGGTTGTATGGACCTGAAAGGGGCCAACCCGAATTTCGATGGCCCGGAGCCGTTGCCGGATCGCTGGGGCTTGCAGCCCGGGCACAAGGAGGTTGGAGAACGCTGGGGCATTGTGCCCGAGCGCGACTTGGTTTGCACCATGTAACACGCATCGCGCGCCGGGGTGTACTGGGTTTGCTGTTGCTGGCACTGCTGGCGGCGGCGGGCTGTAAATCTGCGGCGGGACATACGGTCAACGCCGTGGGACGTTTTGCCGTGGGCACGCTCACTTCTGGAGGCAACCCCATTGCCGGTGCCCAGAGCGCGGCTATTGGCACCGCGATTGACGTGGCGCGCGATCCCAAGGGCGAACAATTTGAGGATCAACGCCCGAAAATTGTGACGGTCTATTCCGAAAAACGAGGCGTGCAGAGGGTTATTCCGTGGAAGGAAAACCTCACCGTTTATTCCGCCCGCCGCGCCGCCCGCCTTACCGGCTCGGTCGGCCAATGCCTGATCGAGCGAGGGGATGAAACGGTGAAGGCCAATTTTAAAACCGTTCTCGAACGCGGCGACGTGCTGCGCTTTCAGCGATGAAACGCCTCATTTTCATAGTGCTGGGTGCGTTGTCTGGCTGCGCCATGGTGGCCAAGAAAACCATTCAAGCTACGGGCACCGTAGCCGAGACCACGGTCGAAGTGGCCGGGAAGGTCACTAAAACGGCCGTGAACACCACGTTCGATGTGGCCGGCGCGGCCTTTAAGAAAGGGGCCGTTACCGTGATCGACACCGGCACGGGTGTGAGTCGTAAAGTGCCTTGGGAAGAAGGGCTGCGCGTGTCCAGACTGAACTCAGCATCGGGGCGGGCCGTGGAAATCGTGCGCGGTGCCCAAAAGATCAAAGCCACCACCGATACCGTTCTGCGTGCCGGTGATGTAGTCCGGTTAAACTAAGCTATGAATGAAAAGTACATCGCCGCCAAGGAACGCATTGCCGCCAAGCGTGCGGGTCAACCGCGCCCCACGGAGCGCTCTGGCGAACGCCTCCCGCCGGGCCAGCGTGAGGTCGATAATTTTCCCGTGCTCGACATGGGCGTTCATCCCGAAGTGCCGCGTGAGCAATGGAGCCTGAAGATTCACGGGCTGGTTGAGAATCCGGTGACACTCGATTGGGAGCAGTTCATGGCGTTGGAGCCGTTCCAAGACACCAGCGATTTTCACTGCGTCACCACCTGGAGCCAGTTCGATATGGTTTGGGAAGGCGTGTCGATGCTCACATTGGTTGATCTCGTACAACTGAAGCCTGAGGTGAGCCATGTGTTTTACAAGAGCTACGATGGCTATTCCACCAACACCACGCTGGACGCCGTGCTTGATGACGACACGATGGTGGCCCACAAATGGAACGGCGCCCCGATCACTGTGGAACACGGTGGCCCTGCGCGCGTTATCATCCCCAAGCTCTACGCCTGGAAAGGGGCCAAGTGGGTTAACGAAATCATCTTCCTCGACCGCGATATCCTCGGCTTTTGGGAAGTTCGGGGCTACTCCAACACTGCCGATCCTTGGCGGGATGATCGTTATTCCTAGCCAATATCCAGTGTCCTCACATCAATACCTGCGTGCTCACCGTAGCGTACATACCCCCTTGGCTCGTTGGGCCTGAAGTGTGTTATCGAAAATCGTTGGTTAGAGGGATGTGGAAAAAGTGTTAAGAAAGGCGGCTGACACACAAATGCCACCCAAAAATTCCGGAAAACGGCTATTTCTGGGCAAACCGCCTATTGTGAATAACCTGAGAATAAGCACGAATTACTCGTACTTCCACTTCATGGCCCACGGGTCTTGCGTGGCGTTTTGGAAGGCTTTGAGCTTGGCTTGGTATTCTTCCAGCACCTTGGCGTATTTTTCGTCGCCGGCCAGATTCACGCCCTCGTTTGGGTCAGCGCTGATGTCGAACAGCTCAAACTGCGGTCGCTGGATGTACTCGCGCACGGTCTTTTTGCCGTAAGGCGCGTTAGGTCCTTTCTTCCATTGCGCCTGCCAGCTGGGCGCTGCCCATAGGTCACTGGCGAAGGGATACGGCAGGGGGTGCGCGATGTTCCAGATGAGCTTGTACTTGCGGTCGCGCACCACGCGCATGGGGTAGTACATTTGAATTTCGTGGAAGGTGTGGCTGGCGCCGATCTGATCCCAGCCGTCGGGATTTTTCTCGGCAAGGATGGGCATGAACGAGCGGCCATGAAATTTGTACGCGCCCTTTTTGGTGCCACGCCCAGCCTTCATGGTGGCCAGCTCCGTCTTGGCCGCTTGCGTCTCGGCGTCGTACCCACCGGCGAAGTCGAGCAGCGTCGGAGTGATGTCTACAAAGGACAGCATTGCGTTGTTCGTGTTGCCGCGCTCTTTTTGATATGGGTTGCGCACAATGAACGGTACGCGCAGGCCGCCTTCGTACACCGTGGTTTTGCCGCCGGCAAAGGCCATGCCGTGATCGCTGGTAAATAGAATCAGTGTGTTATCCCATTTACCGTTTTTCTTAAGGATCTCCATCAACCGGCCCAGGCCCTGATCCACGCGCGAAGTGCTTTGGTAATACTGCGCAAGTTCCGCGCGGGTTTCTGGTGTGTCTGGCAGGAACGGCGGCACGGTCACCTTGGCCGGATCATAAAACACCTCGGTCACACCCGGGTAAGCGCCCTTATTGGGCTTGTTGCCAAACCGATCGGGTTGATGCTCCAGCTCAGAGGCGCGGCCACCGCCGCGATGGGGGTCGCTGGTGGCGTAATATAGAAAGAACGGATTTTCGGAATCCGCTTTGATGAATTCCTCACAGTTGTTGGCCATCTCCACGGTGCTGCGGCTGCTGCCCGGGATTTTTGTTTCAAAGAAGTACACATCCTCCGGCCCGTTATGGTGCTTGCCGATGCGAGCGGTGCGATAGCCCGCCTTGGCCAGCAGCACGGGTAGCGTTTTCACCCACGGAAAACTGCTGAACTTGTGATAACTGTGCAGGTGTCCGTAATGGCCATTGCGGTGATTGTGCAGTCCGGTGAGCACCACGCTGCGGCTGGCGCTGCAACTGGCGGTGGTGGCGAAAGCGTAGCGGAAGAGCGTGCCGTCGGCCGCGAGTCGATCGATGTTCGGCGTCACCGCCGTCATATCGCCATAGCAACCCATCGTGGGGCTAAGGTCATCGGCAATGACGACGACGATGTTTTTTTCCGCGGCCGCAGCCGCCGGGATCAACAGGCACAGGGCGGCCAGCACGGTTCCGATTCGTTTTAAAAGTGACATGGGCAGATAGGTATCCCGCAGTTTGTGACAGCGCGTGAGCACAACATGCCTGAAATATGGCCAAGACGCAATCTCCAGCCACAATGATGACCGAGGAGTTCCAAAATCGGGAGGGCGAAGCTCCTGCTGAGCCGTCGTAACCGCAACAACTTCCCTGGCTCAGCAGGAGCTTCGCCCTCCCGGAGTGGCGTTTACTTTTTCAAGAACGCCAGTAGATCGGCGAGCTCCTGTTGCGTCATCGTTTTCTCGAGGAGGTCGGGCATGAGGGAAATAGAACTGGCGCGGATGGCTTTAATGTCTTTTCGGGGGATGGTTTTTGCCAACCCGAGCGGGAGCTTGAGGGTGATTTGCAACGGCGTCTCGGCGGCGAGCAGACCGGCGAAGGTTTCCGTTTCCACGGTATCCACCTCGTACATTGTGTACTGCGGATAGACTTCCTGATTCGGCACGATGATATGCAGCAGCAGGGCCTCGGCGGGTTGATTGCGCAGGCCGGTGAGGTCGGGGCCAACGGCATGGCCGGAGTCGCCGTGGCGATGGCAGGTGGCGCAGGCGCGGGTGAATATCTTCGCGCCATTGGCGGCATCGCCTTTTAGTTTCAAAATCGGCTTGGCGGCTTCGAACGCTTTCATGCGGTCGCCGCCGGTGTGTTGAGCGAAGAGTTTCTTGGCGCGTGCGCCGGCGGTTTTGTGGCGCTCGAGGGTCTTGCGTCGCGAAGGGGTGATGGCGTGGACGGGCACAGTGCCTTTTTCGAGGGCATCAATCAGCGCGGGATGATGCAGGGCACTGCGGGTGATGATGCCGAGCACGGCCTCGCGGACGGTGGGCGTGAAGCTTGCCCACGCTTTGGGCTCGAGCAAGCCTTGGCTGACGCGGGCGTCATTGAGGTTGCCCAGCGCCTGCACAGCGGCGGCCTGGATGTCGGGCGTGCGCAGGGCGATGTCGGCCAAATCTCCACGCGGCACCAACAGGCGCAGCAGGGCGTCGCCGGCAAATCCAAAGTCGGTGTGGCCCATCAGCTCAATGGCAGCGAAGCGGCGAGGCAGCGTGATGCCGGCCTCGACGGAGTTGCGGGCTGAGCGCAGGGTGGACTTGATGGTGAAATCCGCCACCACGTCCGGCGGCAGTTTGTTGGCCTCGTACTGGGCCTTGATTTCGGCGGGCGTGAGCTTGGAGGTGAGCGGGATGAAGTTGCGCAGCGGATGCGCGTCGGGATGGGTGGCGGTGAGCTTCACGCCCTTCTTTTTCGCGCCGAGGATGAGGCCGTTGAGGAATGCGGCCCTTTCCCAAACGGAAATCCTGATCGGCTCTTTGCGCAGCTCGGGCTGGGCCATTTGTGTGCCGAGATTCCAAAAATGAATCATCTGCGCGGGCGTGCAATCCTGCGCGACGATCCGGCCGAGCTCTTTCATGGTTGTGAGGTAACTCTGCTGGACGGCGCCATTCCTGACCGGTCGCGTCGTGCGGATGTGATCGAGCACCGGCACCGCGTCCCCTTTGCTCAGCGCGTTGAACACCGCCGCGCGCAGCCATTTGTCGTCGGCGTCCTCCATCAATGCGGAGGCGAGGGCTTTGGCTTTGTCGGGATGGTTTTGTTTGGCGAGTTGCAGCGCAGCGAGGAAGCGGGCATTGGCATCCTTGGACTGCGCCTGTTTCAACAACGCTTTCACCGGTTTGTTGGGAAATTGCCCGGAACGGATGGCGAGGTTTTGGCGGGCGGCATCGGCTTGGGCGGCGGTGGGCTTGGGCGGCGCGGGGGTTTTCAGAGTGATGCGCCAGATGCGGCCGTGCTCAGTGCCGGCTTTGAAGGGAAGTTTGCCGCGAATGGCCTCGGGCAGGTAGCGCGGGTGATCGATGTATTGGCGGACCATGTCACACACGTACAACGCACCGTCTGGGCCCACGGTGGCGTGCACGGGGCGGAACCATTGGTCAGGTGTGGCGAGAAAATCGTTGCCCGGCGATGGATGCGCGGCGGCAAAGGTGGCACCGGCTTGGGTGAGCACTTGGCGTTGCACGAGATTTTGCGCGGGCTCACAGATGAAGGCGTCGTGTCCGCGGATGACGATGCCGCTGGCGCTTGTGTACGTGCCCGCGTGTTGGCGGCTGATGAGGCTCGGAATGTAACTGGCGGCGGTGGTGTCGGGGCTGAGCGGATAAACCTTGGCGGCGACAGGCACAACGTTTTCGACGGTTTCAGTAAACGGATAAAGCGGATTGCTCCCGAGCAGCTCGGGTGCGACCACCACGTGCATGAGCGGATTGCGGTTGCTGGACACAAAGCGGTTGCCGGCGGCATCAAAGCATTGGCCGAACTGCCCCACACCAGCGAGTGGTTCGTACACAAACGTCTCCGGATGAAACCGGCCGTCCTGTCGCTTGGACACCACCGCCTTACGCTTGGGATGCAGCGGGCTGGTCACGCTGGCATCGGTGAGCCCACTGGTGACATACACCCAGCCATCCGGCCCGAGCGTGGGGCTGGCGACGCGAAGCTGTTCGCTGCTGCTCTTGGTACCGAAGCCAGTGAGCACCACGCGCCGCACATCCGCGCGCCCATCGCCGGTGGTATCTTTCAGGTACCAAATATCCGGCGCGCACGTGACGAATACACCACCCTTCCACGGCAGGATGCCATTGGGAAAGGTGAAGCCGTCGGCAAAGGTCGTGCGCTTCTCAAACCGCCCGTCGCCATCGGCATCCTCCAGCAGCGCAATGGATCCGAGCTTTGGAACCTCTTTACCGTCGGCCGGCAGAAACGGATAACCCGCGCTTTCGACGACGAGCATGCGGCCCTTGTCATCAAAACACATCGCCACCGGATCGCGCAGTTGCGGTTCCATCGCGGCAATCTTAATCCGCGCGCCCTTTTCGATCTGAAACAGCTTCAACGCCTGCGCCATCGAAGGTGGTCCGTCCGCCGCCGTGACGGTGAAGGATAGGAAAAGTCCCAAGAGAAACCGGTGCATGCCAAAGGCTACTGCGGTCAACGGGGAAGGCAATTGAAAACGTGGATCGGCAGGGCGTTCCATGACACACCCTGTTTTCAGTGGCGCGGTTCATGACGGCATGCGAGGTTTGCCGGAGAGATGAGTGCCGCTAAAAACACCCCGATGAAGGCTTTGGTGAAACGCGAGGATGCGCCGGGATTGTGGCTGGAGGAGGTGCCGCGGCCGGAGGTGCGGGCGCGCGATGTGCTGATCAAAATCG
>WTHG01000386.1 GCA_011523245.1 Verrucomicrobiales bacterium
TGCCACCGCTGATCACGATGAACGGAATATCCCGTCCGCTCTCCTGCAACAACCGCAGTCCTTCGGAACCGTTAAATTCCGGCAAATTGTAATCGGCCAGAATGATATCCCACACCTCGTTCTCCAGTGCGCGGGTGTATTGCTCGGCTGTCTCCACACGCTCACTGGTCACCTCATAGCCGCCGGCCTGAATCAGGCCTACCAACACTTTCGCGTCGAGCGCCGAATCTTCAATGATCAAAACGCGCAGGATTTCACTCATGACCGCCCTCCCTATGTATTGTTTGACCGCTCAGCTCACGCACCTTGGCGGGAATGTTCTCCTGCCGCATCAACGATTCGCCCACGAGAATCGCGCGCGCTCCGCTGGCCTGCAGCAGCTCCACATCTGCCCGCGTATGAATGCCGCTTTCGGCCACCAGCAAGGTTTGAGATAAATCCAGTTCCGCCGCCAACTTGCCGGTTGTATCGAGATCAACCGTAAAGGTTTTCAGATCGCGGTTGTTCACGCCAATCAACGGCGCCTCTAGCGCCTTGGCTCGGGCCAATTCCTCCGCGTCATGCACTTCCACCAACGCCGATAACCCGGCCCCCACGGCCAATTCATGAAACTCCCGCAGGCGATCGTCATCGAGGATCGCCACAATTAACAGGACCGCGTCCGCGCCCCATTCGATAGCCTCGGCAATCTGCCGGGCATCGATCACAAAATCCTTTCGCAACAGCGGCACATCGACCGACTCACGGATTTGCCGCAGATACTCCGGTGATCCCTGGAAATATTGCTCATCGGTCAACACCGAGAGACAGCTTGCGCCAGCCGCTTCGTATTCCTGCGCGATTTGGGCAGGATCAAAATCCGGCCGAATGATCCCGGCCGAAGGCGACGCCTTTTTCACCTCGGCAATTAATCCAATATCGCCGGCGCGCGGATTCGCCAAAGCCGCCGTGAAATCCCGTACCCCGCCGCGGGCCGCCACTTGGGATCGAAGTGAATCCACAGAGACCGCCGCTGCCGGCAGCGCTGCCAGCTCCTGTTGCTTAGTCGCCACAATTTTATCCAGAATGCTCATTCGTCATCCTCCCCCGCAATACGTTTGGTCGGGCAACCGGCCTGAAGCCAGCCGTTCACGAAACTATCCAGATCGCCGTCCATCACTTCCTGCACATTGCCGCTTTGAATCGCCGTGCGCAGATCTTTCACCATTTGATAGGGCTGAAACACATAGCTCCGAATCTGGTTCCCCCAACCGATCGCGCCTTTGTCGCTGTAGAACCGTTCCATCTCGGATTTCTTTTCGTCCTCGCGTTTGGCGTATAATTTGGCGAGCAACAACTTCATGGCCGTGGCGCGGTTTTGATGCTGGCTTCGCTGGGTCTGGCTGGCCGCTACGATGCCTGTAGGAATGTGCGTGAGGCGCACTGCCGTCTCCACCTTGTTGACATTTTGCCCACCTTTGCCGCCGCTTCGATACGTGTCCACGCGCACTTCACTTGGGTCAATCTCAATATCGCCTTCATCCTCCAATTCAGCCACCACATCGACACTGGCAAAACTCGTGTGCCGACGTTTATTGGAATCGAACGGCGAAATACGCACCAACCGGTGCACTCCACGCTCGGCCTTACTAAACCCAAAGGCATTCTGGCCCTCAATAGTAAGTGTGGCGCTCTTGATGCCGGCTACTTCCCCGGGCGTCAGGTCTTGCACCGTCACCGACCAACCGCGGCGTTCGCACCAGCGCTGGTACATGCGCAAGAGCATATCCGCCCAGTCACAGCTTTCCGTGCCGCCAGCTCCTGCGTTGATGGTGAGGATGCAGTTGCACTTGTCCTGCGGCTCCTTGAGCATGGCCTGTAGTTCAAGAACATCTAGAGAGCTGAGAAATTGTTCGGTGTCGGCAGTCAGTTCCTCAAGCAACAACGCCTGCGTTTCCTCATCCTCTTCCGCGCCCAACTCCACCATGCCCAGCAGGTCGGTTAGTTGGGATTCGGTTTTCTGGAAGGTCTCTACCTGCTTACGCAGGCGCGCTGATTCCTCGGAAAATTTCTGGGCCCGTTCGCGGTCATTCCAGAAATCATCGGCGGACATGATTCCCTCCAGTTCCTGAACACGAGCTTCACTCTGAGCAACGTCAAAGAAACCTCCGCAACTTCTCCAAGCGGGACTTGGTCTCGGTTAACTGGGCTTGCACCGCATCGAACATACGCGCCTCATTTAGCCGCTTCCTCAGCGGATGCCGAGCCCTTTTTCAATCGCGCCACACGCCGTATGGCCAGAACACCGCACGCCAGCACGCAACTCCAGCTCAGCCAATCGCCTGTGCGCTGGTACACCGTTGACGCATGCGGCCCCGCGCGTAGCGGCACTTCCACCACGCGAATGCCCGTGGAATGCACCGGCTCGGTCACACCATGAAATCGCCCGTACTCGTCCACCCAACCGCTGATGCCGTTGTTACAGCAACGCACCAGCGGCCGCCGGTTTTCAATCGCTCGCCATGCCGCCGTCCGGGCGTGCTGCCATTGTTGATGGCTGTCACCAAACCAGCCGTCATTCGTCAGGTTCAGCAGAAAATCCACCTCTGGCGTGGCCGCCCGACGCGCCAGCTTGGGCACTACGTCCTCAAAGCAGATGATCACCGAGGTCTTGGCTTTCCCCATGTCAAAAACCACCTCGCCGCCACCTCGTCCGAAATTCCCCACTGGTGCTAGCTTCTTGAGAAACGGCAATTGCTCCGAGAACGGCACATACTCGCCAAACATCACCAGATGCCGTTTGGCATAGTTCAGCCATTTCATCTCCTTCAATCCATCGAGAAAAGAATCTTCGGGTGGCACCAACACGGCGCTGTTGTACGGCACATTATTGGTCGCCGTATCCGCCCCCCACACGCGCCACACGCCTTGCTCGGCAAGGGCTTGCTCGAGCTGTCCCATACGTCGGATAACGTTCGTGGGGTTCAGCACCCAAAACGGCGGCAGCGATGCTTCCGGCCAAACCAACAAATCCGGCTTCTTCTCCACGGCCCGATCGGAAAGATTCATCATATGCTCAAACCGATTCGATTGACTAACCGGATCATTCACATTCCACAGCACCGTTTGCGGTATAGCCGGCTGTACTAGAGCGATCTTGAGAACCCCGCGTCGTTCGCCCAAAGGTTGTGAAAGCGCCCATTGCCCCAAGCCCAAGGCCAACAGCAACAGTGTCATCGGCCCGGCCAGATCCTTTAACAGAGCCGGTTCAAAGCGATCCTGTTCACGCCAGCGCCAGAATACCAACAAGCCACCAACCGAACCCCAAGCCACCACTAGCGATACGCCCAGTACTCCGGTGAATTGCGCCAGCATAGCAAGCGAAGTCCAATCCAGCTGTGAGCCGCCCAGATAATTCCAAGGAAAACCGGTAATCACCCAGCCGCGCAGACATTCCATCGCCACCCACGCGACAGCGCAACTCGCCCCCCAACCGAGCCGTTGACGCCAGGCCATGGTCGCCACTTCCGCCCCAGCCGATTCCGCCTTGCCGGGAAACAGCCACCAACAAAACGCTGCCCACAAAGCCGGGTACAGCTAGCAATATCCGCTGAGAGCGAACCAGCCCACAATGTTGCTACCGGCCACCGGGATGTAGAGCAACCAGCATAATGAGGTAAAGAAATGAGCCGCCCCGGCCGCC
>WTHG01000459.1 GCA_011523245.1 Verrucomicrobiales bacterium
CAGTTGTTCCTCAAGGCGATGCCGCCGAAGAAAAAGGCGCAACCGAGTGAGGCGGATCGGGAGGCGCTGGTCGGCTGGGTGAGTGGGGAATTGCGCAAGCATGGCGCCTCGAAGCTGGAAGAGAAACTGCGTTATCCGAGCTACGGGAATTACGTCGATCACGACAAGCTCTTCAGCGGCGAGGTAAAGGCCAAGGCATGGTCGCCGGTGCGGCGGTGGTTGGTGAGTCCGCAGATTTTTCATGAGCGGGTGATGGATGTGTTCGGGCTGGAAGGCCGCGAGCGCAAGGGTTTTGTTACGCGGAAGTTTTTTGGTGTCACCAATCCCTTCATGCTGCCGGATCATTCGGGCGTTCGCGATTACGACATTAACACACTCGATGGCGGGCATTTGCTGGTGATGCTCACCAACGCCAAGTGGATCGCTGGCAAACAGATTTTTGCGGCCCGGCTCAAGACACCAAAGAAAGAAGCGCTGTTGGCGGAGTTGAATACGCAGGACCGCTGGTATCCGCGGGAAACCCCGCCGGCCTTCGAGGTGGTCGTACTCAAGGATGGGCCGCCGACTGAGGCGGAAATGGTGAGTGCGATTCAGCATCAATTCGACTGCGTGCTGCGCCGTGAAGCGACAGCGGCAGAAGTGAAAAAATATTTGGAACTGTTACGCTCATCCATCGAGCTGGGCGGCAACATTGCCGGTTTGCAGCAGATGCTCACGACGGTGCTGTTGGAATCGGAATTTCTGTATCGAATGGAATTCGGCGACGGGGAGGTCGATGAGTGCGGTCGGGCAAAACTGACTCCGCATGAAGCGGCCCGCGCCATTGCCTATGCGCTTGGCGATCGTGGCCCGGATGCAATGCTGCGGCAGGCGGCCGCGAGTGGGAAGCTTACCACTCAGGAAGATTTCAGGCGCGAAGTGACGCGCTTGTTGGAGGACGACACTTTGTTTACCGGGCCGGTTGACCCCAGTCTGAACGGCAAAAACATGCGCACCCATGAGAGCACACACCCCAAACAGGTACGCTTCTTCAGGGAATTTTTTGGGTACCCCAACGCCATCAAGATTTTCAAGGACGTGCCGCGCAGTGACGGCTATTGGCAAAACCCATCCCGCGGCACGGCTGGGACACCCGGGTTTTTGGTCAAGGAAGCCGACAGAATCGTCGACCGGCATCTTCAGCAGGATCAGGATGTCTTCCGGCGACTGCTCACCACGGAGGAATTTTTCGTGTATCACGACAAGGACAACGAGACTGGCCGAAAGGTCATCAAGGAATGGACCGAGGTGTATCACTTTTTTAAGAATAAGAATTGGAAGGCCAATCCGGAAAAGGTGATCGAAGATAATCTGGACTATCTGAAGACTAAAAAATCTGTGCGCGTCTCGGGCGCGAAGTCCAAGCGCGAATTCTTGCGCCACATGTATTTCTGGGGGGAGACCATCGGTAAGGGGCGAACGCCGTTTACCACTCCTTCCTTTGCGCATGGTTATCATTACAACCATTCGGTGTTTTATAGCCTGCCGCCCACGCCAAACCCCTTCCGCTACGGCGGCGTAGAAAACAAAAACTATAAGGGTTTGGACGACGTGAAGTTTTGGGATTATCCCGTTGAGCAACCTTTCGCGATACAAAACCGCAAAGGCCTGCTCACTCATCCGGCTTGGCTCATTGCGCATTCCTCGAACTTCCACACCGACCCCATCAAACGCGGCCGCTGGATTCGTGAGAAACTTTTGGCCGGTCGCGTGCCCGATGTGCCAATTACCGTGGATGCTCAGGTCCCCGATGATCCCCACAAGACCTTCCGCGAACGCGTCGAGACCGTCACCCAAAAAGCTGAATGCATTAAGTGTCATCAGCACATGAACCCGCTCGGATTGCCGTTCGAGATCTTCGATGACTTCGGCCGGTATCGACTCGACGAACCATTGGAATACGAGCAGCACATCCTAGCTAACCCAAACAAGAAAAACGGAGCCACCACCTACAAGACCAAGCCAGTCAGCACACTGGGCGAACTCAACGGTACGGGGGATCCCAAGCTCGATGGTAAAGTCACTGATCCCTTTGACCTGATCAACCGTCTCGCTGAATCCGATCGAGTGCGCCAAAGCATTATCCGCCATGCATTCCGTTTTTACATGGGCCGCAACGAAATGCTTACCGATTCGCAAACCCTCATCGAAGCCGACCGCGCCTACCTGCAAAGCGGCGGCAGCTTCAAGGCCGTCATCGTTTCGCTTTTATCTTCGGACTCTTTCCGTTATCGTAAATCGAGTAAGGTGCAGCCATGAACAACCGCAGAGATTTTCTTAAGCAATCGCTATTGAGTGCCGGAACACTGGCCGCATTAAATTCGCCGAAGCTGATGGAGGCGCCGGCCAAGCCCCCGACGCGATTTATTTTCATGCACCGCGGCAACGGCCTTTGGCCGCGCGTTTGCGTGCCGCCCAGTCTCGATACCAAAACGATGGAGCGTGAAAAACGCAAGGAGGCGATTTATGTGGATCTCGACGGGCATGATCTGCCCAAGTGGCTCGGTCCACTGGCGGCGCATCGTGAAAATCTCACCATCTTGCAGGGGCTCTCCGGCAAGATGTGTACTACCGGCCACCACTCCTGGTGCTCGGCACTGGGTGTGTTCAAGGCCAATGAACGCCTCAGCTCTATCAAGTGGGCCACGGTCGATTTCGAATTGGCCAAGCTCTTTCCATCACCCGCCGGCCACATTGAGCTGGCCTGTTTTCCGCTCGGCGGCGGTAATGCCCGCGGCAGCCTCGACGGCGTTTCCACCGGCTTTTCCGCGCGCGGTCCGCAACAACCCAACTATGCCTTCGGCTCGCCACGCATCGCGTTGCAGGAGCTTTTCAAATCCGTATCCACTGATCCAAAGGCGCGAACGCAATATCAGCTTGATCGCAAAGTGCTGGAGTTCATCGCCGGCAACGAAGGCGCGATCGCTAATCCTTTGGCCGGTATCGAGAAGGCCAAGGTGCAGAATTACGCGGACTCCGTGGAGGCGATTCGCGAGCGCAACCGCAAGATCGATGCGATGGCGGATGTCATTCGCAAGCACGTGCCCAAGCTCGACGCCAAGTATCTCGATCCAAACGTCAACACATTGGATCGACAGATCGGCCATTCAGAAGTGCTGTTGGGCGCATTAATTTCCGGCCTTACCAATGTCGTCGCCTTTACCGTCGATGAACTTGGCCACCGCTATACCGGCCTACCGGGCATCGAAGGGCAAAAAGTGAACATGCACGACGTCGGTCATAACAAAAGCATCGGTGGTTTATCCGCAGAAACGATCCGTGAACTCGCTCGTACGCATCACATGAAGCTGGTTGATCGCATTGTCAACCGCCTGAAGAGTGTGCCTGAGGGCGACGGTACGATGTTCGACAACACGATGCTCTTTTATTTCCCTGACGGCGGTGAGACCCATCACAGTCACGGCTGGGAATATCCCTTCATCATTCTCTCCGGCGACAACGCGCGTGTGGACTTGCGCCGCCGCTACATTCGCCTGCCTAACTACGGTCAGGCCGGTCACAGCACGCTGGGTAATTTTTACACCACACTGCTCAACGCCTACGGCAATCCCATCGAGCACTATGGCGCGCTCGACACCGGCCTAACCAAGTTCGGCCACGGACAAA
>WTHG01000081.1 GCA_011523245.1 Verrucomicrobiales bacterium
GGAAGAGCTGGATGAAGCGGTCAACAATATGGTCAACCGCGAATACAACAATCTTGTACGCAACGCTATGAATAAGGCCAAGAAGGATAACCCTAAGGTCACACGCAAAGAAATCGAAGCGCAGCTTAAGGTAACCAAAGAAATGATCCTGAAGGAAAAGGGCGCTGATTTCCGCAAACAAGTGATCGACAGCCAGGGGCATTTTTATCGGCTGATGATGGAGGAGATTGAGGTGAACCTAAAGGAGCTCAAGCAGCGCTTCCCTGACTACGACGGGCGCGGCTACGAGCTGGCGGGCTTCGTTTGGTTCCAGGGCTGGAACGACATGTACGGCCCGTTCCCCGCGCAGTACGCCAAGAACATGGAAAATCTCATCCGCGACGTGCGCAAAGATCTGAAAGCGCCCAACCTCCCAGTCGTCATCGGCCTCATGGGCCAAAACGGCTTCAAGGAAGCGCAGGGCAACATGGCGATCGTCAAGGCCGCGCAGGCTTCCATGAATGACGTCGCCGATTTTAAAGGCAACGTAAAAGCGATCCCGACCGACATTTACTGGGACAAAAAAGCAGCCGAAGCGTTCCCGAATTGGCGGCAGAATTTTGAAGCGTGGAAGCTCATCGGCTCCGATTTCCCCTACCATTACCTCGGCAGCACCATCACCTTCACCCGCATCGGCCGGGCGTTCGGCAAGACAATGATTGAGCTGCGCAAAGGCAAATAATGCCGACTACCAAACGCAAACCACTGGTGGCAGTGCTCGATTGGAAAACCGCGCCTGCCAGCAACAGCGGCGTGGATCTTGAGGCCAAGGTGCTGGGTAAGGGTGTGCGCACGAAGTATTATCTGATCGATACCGAGGCGGATTTCACGCCGGAAATACTCGGCGCCGACGCGCTGATTGTCTGGCAGAACACGCTGATCACCGAACGCACTCTGGAACAACTAAAACGCTGCCGAGCCCTGATCCGTAATGGCGTAGGGTTTGATTCCGTAGACATCACCGCGGCGGCGGCTCGGAAGATCCCCGTTTGCAATGTACCAGATTATGGCACAGAGGAAGTGGCGGATCATGCCATTGCGTTGACACTGGCGCTCACGCGGCAGCTCTTTCCGTTGGATGCCGAGGCCAAGCGACCTGGATGGAAACTGGTCGCCAAGGACAAGCTACGCCGCACCAGCACGCTGACATTTGGCGTGATAGGACTCGGCCGCATTGGCACCGCCGCCGCGCTGCGCGCCAAGGCGTTGGGCTTTCGCGTGGTGTTTTATGATCCGCATCTGCCCAACGGCGTGCACAAGGCTGTGGGCATCGAGCGCACCGATTCATTGGCCAAGCTGTTGAAACAGTCCGACGTGGTATCCATCCATTGCCCGCTCAGCGCGGAGACCCATTATCTGATCGCCGAAAAGGAATTGTCCCAGATGAAGCCCACGGCCTATCTGGTGAACACCGCCCGCGGCGGCATCGTGAAAAAGAAGGCCGTGCTCGCGGCCCTGAAGAAAGGCGTCATCGCCGGCGCCGGTCTGGATGTGATTGAGGACGAACCACTCAAGACCAAGGCAGAGGCTCGCACGCCCAATCTGATTGCCACCTGTCACGCGGCGTTTTGCAGTCGCGAAGGAATGGTCGAGATGCGTACCACCTCCGCCCGCATTGCCAAACAGGCAATTCAGGGCAAGCGCCTGGATAATGTGGTGAACGGCGTAAGCTGACCGCTTATTTTTGCGCCGTGCCTGGCCGAACGCGATCCTTCCACTCCTTGGGCATCTCACTCAGGTCACTGTCGTCACCGTAGTGTTTTTGGAGGGCGTAGAGTTGTTTCTTGAGATCGGCGGTCAATTGGGTCGTGCCTTTTTTGCCGTAGAGATTAGTCAGCTCGTCGGGGTCCTTTTGCAGGTCATACATTTCCCACTCATTGCCGAAGCGGTAGAAGTGCATCAGCTTGTAGCGTTCGGTGCGGATGCCGTAGTGACGGGGCACCATGTGGAAGCTGGGGTATTCGTAGTAGTGATAGTAAATACTGGTGCGCCAGTCCTTGGGGCTTCGGCCCTTGAGCAGCGGCACGAGAGAACGGCCCTGCATGTCGGCGGGGATCTTGGCACCGGCGATCTCGAGGAAGGTCTCGGCATAGTCGATATTTTGGATGAGATGCGAATCGCGTGAGCCCGGCTTGGTGACGCCCGGCCAACTGACGATAAAGGGCATCTTCAGTGATTCCTCGTACATCCAGCGTTTGTCGTACCAGCCGTGGTCGCCAATGTAGAAGCCCTGATCGGAGCTATAGATGACGACAGTGTTGTCGTCGAGGTCCAGCTCCTCGAGCGTGGCGCGCAGGCGGCCGACGCTGTCATCCACGCCGCGCACGCAACGCAGGTAGTTTTTCGCGTAACGCTGATACTTCCAGCGCACGAGATCCTTGCCCGTGAGCTTGGCCTTGTGAAACGCCTCATCGCGCGGGCCGTAGTGGGCGCGCCACGCTTTCATTTGCGCCTCGGTCATGCGCTTCATGTTATTGCGCGCGGAACGATCCTGGCGTTGTTGAATGGGCGTGCCGGTGAAGTCAGCGGTGAGGTCGACGAACAGGTCATAATTCGGGTCCATGTGCCGATCGATCTCCATCTCCTGATGCCGCGCGGGATGGGCATTGTCCTTGTAACTGTCAAAGAGCGTGTCCGGCTCGGGGATGTCGATGTCGTTGTAGAGCTTCAGATGGCGCAACGCCGGCATCCAGCAGCGATGCGGCGCCTTGTGTTGCACCATGAGCATGAAGGGCTTGTCATCCGCGCGCTTTTTCTTGAGCCAATCCACCGCGAGATCGGTCACCACATCCGTCGCGTGGCCGTCGATGCGCACCTTGCCCTCGGGTGTGAAGAAATCCGGATTGTAATACAGTCCCTGCCCCGGTAGCACCATCCAGTCATCAAACCCCTGCGGATTGCCCTTGAGATGGCTCTTGCCGTAAATGGCCGTTTGATATCCAACCTTCTGGAGCAGTTTCGGGAAAATCTGCTGGTTCCAATTGAAAGTGTTGCCGTTGTTCATGAACCCATTCTTGTGGCTGTGCTTGCCACTCATAATCACCGCGCGGCTCGGCCCACAAATGGAGTTGGAACAAAAACTTTTCTCAAACACCATGCCGTCCTTGGCCAGCTTGTCGATTTCCGGCGTGGGATTCACCGATTTGAGCCAGCCGTTGTACGCGCCAATGGCATGCGTGGCGTGGTCGTCACTGAAGACAAACAGAATGTTCGGTCGCTTATCCTTGGCGGAAACAGAAACCGCCAGCAGCAGGGTCAGGGCAACAAAAATATTTTTCATGAATCAATCGGGTGAGGCGCGAAGGTAACAGGCAGCAGCGAATTGTCAACGCGGCCCCGCGGGCAGGTGCCGATGCAGAAAACGCGTCATCGCCGTGCGCAGATGCAGCGTGGTGCCTTTGCCCTCGCGGATAGAGTGGGAGCGATTCGGGTAAGCAAGCATCTCGAATTGTTTCCCGTGCGCCACCAAGGCATCCACCAGCTTGGCCAGACCCTGATAATGCACGTTGTCATCCGCCGTACCGTGAATGAGCTGCAGCTTGCCCTTCAGGTTTTTCGCGAACGTAATCGGCGAACCGTTCTTGTAACCATCGGCGTTGTCCTGAGGCAGGCCCATGT
>WTHG01000070.1 GCA_011523245.1 Verrucomicrobiales bacterium
TGGAAAGCGAGAACCCGATTGAGGGGGCCGAAGAAGAGCCCGCTGAAGCGGCGGCGGAATAAATCGGCGGTTGAAATTATTTCAGGCGGGGCCTTTTTAGGCCTCGTTTTTTTATGCGAGAGTTCTTGCCTGCGAATGGCTTGTGAACAAGGGGTTGAGTGTTGCCAGTAACTCGGCGTTGCTTCCGGAAGGGGGACGGATGCTAGGCTTTCCCCCCAATGTCGATGATCGACGCCACTGAAGAATCGTTGCCTGAGCAACCAATGGAGGATCTGGTGCAAGCTCCGCGCCGCGCGGCATCGGCGCGTCCGCAAGCCGATGTGGATCGGGCGCCGCCACACTCTATTGAAGCCGAGCAGGGCGTGTTGGGTTGTCTGCTTCTGGATCCGGATGAAGGGCTCACTTCTTGTCTGGAAAAACTCAAGGAACCACGTCAGCTGGAATTACCCAAGCGTGAACGCGGTCAATATGGTTCGTACACGCACAATGCGACAACGTTTTTTTATGAGCTGAAACATCAGGTGATTTTTGAATCGATGCTGGACCTGCACGAGGCTAAGCAGGCGATTGATATCATCACGCTCAAACAATTTCTAACGGACAAAAAACAGCTCGAGTCCGTGGGAGGCGTGGCCTATCTCTCCACGCTCATGAATGCTGTGCCGTCGGCGGCAAATCTGGAGTATTATTTCAATATAGTCTGGGAAAAATATCTGCTGCGCAAGACCGTGCGCACCTGCACGGAAATTGTGCGCGAAGCGTATGAACACGAGGGGGAAGTAGCGCGGTTGCTTGATGAGGTGGAGGGCAAGATCCAGAAGATTAACGAGGAGCGTGCAGGGGAAGCTGCTTCCACGATGAAGGAACTAGTCGGGCAGGCGATATCGCGCATTCAGGATTTTCACGAACGCGGCGGCGGCTTGTCTGGTCTGTCCACCGGCTTTATTGATTTTGATAAAATGACCGATGGGTTGCACGAGGCGGAGATGATTGTCATCGCCGCGCGGCCTTCCATGGGGAAAACCTCGTTGGCCATGAATATCGTGGAACATGTCACTCTCAGTGAAAACATTCCGGTTGGGGTGTTCAGCTTGGAGATGACCGCGGAATCACTGGTCACTCGGATGATTTGTTCCAATGCGCGACTGCATTTTAAAAACCTTCGGGATGGTCTGCTTAACGCCAATGATTTCCAGCGAATCACCCAAACTGCCGGAAAACTGCACAAGGCACCGTTGTATATTGATGACACACCGGGTCTGTCTATTTTGCAGCTACGAGCCAAGGCACGCCGGATGCATTCTCAGTATGGGATAAAACTCATTGTGATTGACTATCTGCAGCTCCTTCACTCTACTTCGCGCCGGGCGTCGGATAACCGCCAACAGGAAGTGGCAGAGATTTCCAGCGGCATCAAGGGCTTGGCCAAGGAGCTGGGCGTGCCGGTGATCGTGCTTTGCCAGCTGAACCGCGAAATGGAGAAGGATAAGAACCGCAAACCGCGGCTCTCTGATCTCCGCGAATCCGGCTCCATTGAGCAGGACGCCGATTTGGTGGGGCTGCTCTACAAGGCGTTCTCCGAGGATGGGGAAGGAGGTCCGCCGGATGAAACTGAAGGGGTGCCAGTAAACCTGCTTTTGGCCAAGCAGCGCAACGGCCCCACGGGGGATGTGCCCATGGTCTTCCTCAAGTCGTACACGCGCTTTGAAAGCGCCAGTCGGGTTGATCCCGGAGATGTGCCGAATGATTAGAGAGAAACTGGTTCGTTGGATTAGCCTGCTCGCCATCGTGGCGGGCACTTCGTTGTTTGCTCAGCGCAACATCACCGAGATCACTGTGGATGTTACCGGCATTGGCAATGTGACCGAGCGCTATGTGCACACCAATATTCGACTCAAGCCTGGTGACGTGTACTTGGAAGGGCGTACCAATGAGGACGTGGTGGCGCTGATGAAAACCGGCCGGTTTGAAGATGTGCAGGTGGCCACAGAATTGGTCGGTGACGATGGGATTAAGCTCACATTCAAGGTGCGTGCCTTTCCTTTGGTGACGGACGTGAACCTGCATTTACTTCGTCGACAAATAGGGCCCAAGGATCCGATCGGGAATCCGGCTTTGGCTGATTTGATGGATGCGGAGTATCTCGCCATTAAGGAAAGTAAACTCCTCAAAAAGTTACAGATGATAAAGGGCCAGCAATTCAACTCCGCCCGAATGCACGCCGACGAGAAGTTGCTTGAAGAAGAATACCGAAAAAAAGGCTATTACCCCATCAAAGTAAAGGGTCAGCGTGTGGGTGGCTCGGTGCGCTATATAATAAGTGAAGGCGAGAAGTTTCGGGTGGAGCGTGGTGAATTGAATTTCGAGTCCGCGAATGACACGGAATTGAGCTTCACTCACAAGGAGCTTCGCAAGAATGTTAAAGTCCGGCAGCGCCGCACATGGTATAACCCAGTTTCCTGGATCGTGGATGATGGACGTTTATTGCCGAATGAATACGAGGAGGATATTGAAAAGCTCGAAAATTTTTACCGAGATGAAGGCTATTTGGACGTCAAGGTTTCCATCGGGCATGGCGCGGACAAAGTGTTGGCGTCGGCGGAATATGAGGCACTGCGGACAAAGCTGTTTCAGGCCCGGGCCAGCCATACACAGGCCGAGGAAAATTTGGATGATGCCGAGCGCAGGCTGGAAAATGCCGGGCCGGACGATAATGAACGTGAGCTAGATCGATTGGTAGAAGTAGCTGAAGATCGCTTGGATGACATCGAGGACGCGTTGGATGATGCTGAAGATGAGTTTGAAGATTATCTGGATGAAGTGGATCGGGTTGCGTTTGTGTTCACCGTCGATGAAGGTCCGCAGTATTTGGTCGGCAATGTGACCATTCAGCATGGCCGACAGGTGGATGGAGAGTTTCAAGCGGTGGATCTCGCCGTGTTCCCGGATTTTAAACCGGTGATAAGTGTTGATGTGCTGAGAAGCATGTTGGCCTTGCGTTCTGGGGAAGTATTTCGTCCAGCGGCTTTGCGGGTGGATGATCGCGAAGATTCCGATTTGGAAATCATTGAGGACGCCTATGGTCATCGTGCTTATATTGATGCGAGTGCGGCGGTGAAGCAATCTCCCAACCTGACCAATAACACCATTGATTTGATTTTTCAGGTGGTGGAGGGCGATCATTTCTTTGAGGAAGACGGGCTGCAAAAATGGGAGCGCGATCCGATTCATGTTGGTCTTGTGAAAATCGAAGGTAACGAAAAAACCAAAGACTTTGTGATTCGCCGCGAGCTGGCAATTTCCCCCGGGGAACCATTCGATTTAGGGAAGATGGAGAACAGTCGCAATCGGATTGAGGGCCTGCGGTTATTCGAGAGCGTGCGCGCTACGCCAGAGTACAGCGACCGGGAGCGCGGCTCCACGGTGGAAAATCTGGTGGTCTCCGTGAAGGAAAGTAACACGGGCCGCTTCCAGGTAGGGGGCGGGTTCAGTACGGATTATGGTGCATTTGCACACGTGATTGTGGCACAGGAAAATTTCGATATCATGCGCTGGCGCCGACCGTACTTTTGGCAGGGTGGCGGCCAGAAAGTTCGTTTGCGCACGACCGCTGGAGGCCGCTTTAATAACTACGAGCTTGATTTTG
>WTHG01000415.1 GCA_011523245.1 Verrucomicrobiales bacterium
GCCGATCAATACGGCCGCCGATTGTTTTTCACCCAACCTACATCCCATGGCAATCAATAGCAGGTACAGTGCATACGAACCAATCATGCCGGCTGAAAACACCGAGTAGCCCATCGGCCGATAGACAAAATAATTCATCACCACATCACTGACGAAAAGTAGCCCCAACGGTACAGCCCACGCCCGCCAACCATTCAGGTACAGCCCGGCACAAAAACAAATCGCATACACCGGGCTGAAGTTTGACGGCAGTAGTCCCGGCCAACGCATGGCCGTGAAGAGCACCATCAAGCCAAGCAACCAGGGGATGTGATTGGATCCTTTCATGCTATTCCTGCACACCCAGTAGTTTTAGGCCGTCATCAGAGGCCTGTTCCAGCGTAAACCAATGCGACTCCTCCGCGGCCTGAATTTGCACTTTCAAATAATTCCCTGTCCAATGAGCATTAATGAGCTCCACAGTTCCGGCGGTTTGGATTTGGGCGGCACTACGCAGCAAACGTTGCTGAACCATGGGGTTTGCCTTAGGACTGATGACCTCGGACAAGGCATTGGTGGATTGTGTGAGCTGTTCGAAGATGGCCAAGGCCGCCTTGGCTTCGGCTGAATCCAACGCCATAGGGCGCTCGGCGTATTCGTTCTCATCGGAACGCATAAACCCAAACACGGCAACTCCCACCACGGCAACTCCAAGAAGGATGTATTGCGCGTTGCTCATCTTATTTTACTGGCTTGAACAAGTGATCGTTGGTGTCACAAATGTAACCAAGCTGATCTTCGTTCACGGGATAGGTTTGATCCGGAGCCACCATTTCCACATGACCATCCCCCCACAACACAGTAGCCTTACCGTTGTGGCGAAAGTGCGTATACGCCGTTTCCCAACCGGGCCAAGCGCGAGCCTGGGAAGGCGGCGTCCAAAACCAGTTTTCCTCCACCGGCCCCATCCAATTGCGGGCGGAATCTCCAAAGAGCACAGTCTCAACTGGACTCTCCATGATCTGAGTGTCCAGCCCACGATATACGTAGCTGTAGCCGGGATCCCACCAGTTACCATTCTCATCCATCTCATTGAGGTAATGGCTGTTAAAGGCGTAGCTGCAAGTACGTTTCTTGGCGCGTTTGCTAAACGCGTTGAATACCGGATCCTGCCATACCTTCTCGCTGTTGTTCACGTACTCGCTCAGGTATCCCCCCGAATAATCTACCTCCGCTCCGGCTCCGTTGAATTGACCGAAAAAATACCGGCCACTGGATTCTCCGATGCCCACGGCCAAACCACCATGATCATCCGCATACATTGAAAATGCCCCGGCGATTTGTTTGAGGTTGTTTTTGTTTTGGACCGATTTAGCCACCATCTTGGCCCTCGCTAGGGTGGGCAAAAGTAAGCCCGCCAATATCCCAATGATGGCGATCACCACCAATAATTCGATCAGAGTAAAAGCTTTGTTGGTTTTCGTGTTCATTCCTCGTTTTGTTTTCGTGTTCATTCCTCGTCGTACCCCAAGTACGGGCGAAGCCATTTTTCAGCTTCGGGTTGGGAAATGTTTTTGCGCACGGCATAGTCGACCACTTGATCCTCGCCAATCAGACCAAGATTAAAATATTGGGCATCCGAATGATTTAGATAATACCCGCTAACCGAGCTGGGCGGATTCATGGCGTAGCTGGTGGTTAGGGTGGCACTCGTACGTTCCTCGGCCTCCAAGAGTTTCCATAGCGTAGCCTTCTCGCTATGATCCGGGCAGGAGGGATATCCCGCCGCCGGCCGAATACCTCGGTACTTTTCCTTGATTAAGAACCGAGCCTGTTCTTCGTCTATTTTGGTTTCAGCCGCAAACCCTTCCTCATTCCCGATACCGCTTTGATCCCGCAGGATTTTGTGCATGTACTCTGCACTGGCCTCTGCCAGTCGATCGCCGATGGCCTGCACGATGATCGCGTTATAATCATCACCGGCATCGCGGAAGGTGGCGGCAAAATCCTCCACTTCCTGCCCGACCGTGACCACAAAGCCGCCGAAATAATCCACGCGCCCGCTCGATTTGGGCGCAATGTTGTCCGCCAAGCTGCGACACAGTTGTCCTTCCTTTTTTTGCCGTTGCTGGCGCAGAAAATGGAATGTGGCCAGGAGTTCCGATCGCGATTCATCCGCGTACACTTCAACATCCTCACCCGTACTATTCGCCGGCCAAAAACCTGCTACGCCACGGGCAGTACAACGCTGATTCACAATAATGTCCTCAAGCATTTTCTGGCCATCGGCAAATAGTTTCTTGGCCTCTTTACCTTCCTCCGGTTTGTTGAAAATCGTCGGATAAACACCATGCAACTGCCACGTCCAAAAGAAGGGGGACCAGTCGATGTATGTTGCCAACACATCTAGGGGGATGGACTCAAAATGTTGTAGCCCAAGAATTTCCGGAGTGCGAATTTCTTCCTCTGCCCAGTCGTATTGAGGCGCCGCGGTGCGAGCGGAGGCGAGCGGCACGATGGCTTTGCGACCGTCATTGCCCGAGGCGTATTTCTCACGCAACCGTTCGTGTTCGGCTTCCAGTTCCTTACGGAAATCATCGCGGCGATTTTCGCTGAGCAGATCGTTGCATACGCCAACTACCAGCGAAGCGTCCAGCACATGACTAGTCGGCCCCTCATATGCCGGCGCAATCTTGATGGCGGTGTGGGCCTTGCTGGTGGTCGCGCCGCCAATCAGAAGCGGGGTTTTCAGACCGCGTCGCTGCATTTCCTTTGCATTGAAAATCATCTCGTCCAATGACGGCGTAATCAACCCACTCAGACCGATGATATCCGCCTGATTTTCCTCGGCGGCTTTCAAAATACTATCACAGTCCACCATAACACCGAGATCGATCACCTTGTAGCCATTGCAACCGAGCACCACACCTACGATGTTCTTACCAATGTCGTGCACGTCTCCTTTCACGGTGGCGATTACGAAGGTGCCGGCGTTGGCATCTTCGCCATCGGCTTTCTCCGCCTCCATAAAAGGCGTGAGATAGGCCACGGCCTTTTTCATGACGCGCGCGCTTTTTACCACCTGCGGCAGGAACATCTTGCCCGCACCGAAAAGTTCACCCACAACTTTCATGCCGTCCATCAACGGCCCTTCGATGACCTCCAATGGTCGTGAAGCAGCAGCTCGAGCTTCCTCGGTATCTTCCTCAATAAATTCCGTGATGCCATTAACGAGCGCGTGGCCTAGGCGTGAAGCCACATCTTCCTCCCGCCATTTTTGATCCGAGGCGACCTTTTCCTTTTTGACACCCTTGAACTGTTCCGCGTAATCGATCAGTCGATCTGTCGCATCTGGCCGGCGATTGAGCAGCACATCCTCCACATACTCGAGTAGTTCCTTATCGATCTGCTCGTAAACCTCCAGCATGCCAGCGTTCACGATGCCCATGTCCAGGCCGGCATCCACCGCGTGGTACAGAAACGCCGAATGCATCGCTTCGCGCACGACATTGTTACCCCTGAAGGAAAACGATATGTTGCTCACGCCGCCACTCGTGCGCGCGCCGGGACAGCACTCTTTTACCTGCCGCACTGCCTCGATGAAGTTCACAGCATAGTCATTATGCTCCTCCATACCGGTCGCAACGGTCAGTATATTA
>WTHG01000176.1 GCA_011523245.1 Verrucomicrobiales bacterium
ATACAGGAAATCCGGCGACACCAGCGCCATCACCAGCACCTCGCGCAGGGCATCCTCGAAGGTTGGGAAATTCGGCCGCAGTTTCCGGTAGAACCCCACGAAGCGATCCACCTCCGCATCCGTCACCGGCCGGCGCCAGGCCCGCGGCAGAAAACGCGCCATCACCTCCCGCGCATACCCCGTCTCATCTGATTCGCGCTTGTCCGACTCGAAAAGAATCCGCCGATGCTCCGCCGGCGGCCATTGCTCAAAAATCGGCCCTTCAAACTCCAGCCAATCCACGCGCAACTTCGGATACCCCGCGCCTTCCTCATTGCCCTTTTGTTTTCCGCCCTTGGCCGACCTGCCCGTGAGTTGCCCGAACCGGTCGTACTCATTGGCCACCATCACCACCAGCCCCGGATACTTTCCCTGCCCGCGCACCGGCAACGGAAAATTCTCAATGCGCCCCGTGAACTCCAGCTCATGCTTCCCGGCCTTGGTGAGATCCCGATGCGCCAGTGTTGCCATATCCACCAACGTATCCGGCCGATACCCCACCCGCACATGCAACTGCGGCACCGGCCCCTTTGCCTCAGGCAACTCCACCTGTACACCCATTCGGATACGGAACCGTCCTTGCTCCGGGTAATCCTTGCGCATCCGCACAATAAACTCCTTCTTCCGACCCAGCTCATTAGCCCCCCCGATGCCCTGCGGAAACTTGTTGTCCGTGCTCTTCTCAAACCGATGTTTGAAAACCTTTGGCGCCGGCTCGGTGGTAATCATTTTATCCAGTGCCTTGCGCGCCGCCGCCAGATAATACTCCAGCTGAATCGCATTCATCTGCAGCGCACTGCCGTTATTGAGCATGCCGTCGGCCGAGATGCCGTCCGGTGGGAAATCCCGCGTGTACTCCAGATCCACCCCCAACAAATCACGCATGGTGTTTTGGTACTCGCGTTGGTTCAAACGCCGTACCACCACGCGCCCGCCCTTGCTCTGCGCCTGCTTGGCCGCCTGCGCGATCGTGGGGTTCAGCCAATCCAGCAACACCCGCCGCTCGGCCTCCTTCAGGGCGCCCTCCTCTTTCGGTGGCATCTCTCCCAGATTGATCACCGCCCGTACCTCCTGCCACATCTCCGCCGCGCGCGCGTCCTGCACCAAATCCGTCGATAACGTGTCCAGCCGCAGCTTACCCTTCTGCTCCTTCGGCCCGTGACAACTGAAACAACGCCGCTCCAGTACCGGCCGCACCGTCTTCGCAAAATCCGGCGCTGCCAAAAGCCCGGCTTTCAGAATCATTAAACTAAACAAAAACCCACGCATGAAAGCTGGCGGTTTGGACTGAACACCCTTCCGGAATGTTCACCCGCACCGGCGATTATCTTGAGGGAAAAAGCTTAACTAAACGAGCATATCATAAGGGAGGAGGCGGAACTCGTTCATCTCACTGTTCGGGAAAGGAAATTCATCTTGACTCTTTTTTAATATACTTAATTCCGAGTAGTCTTGAGTGCCTGAAGCATGGATTGATATGCCAGCGCCGGATCAATGGGCTGGGCCGTGTCGTGGATCAATACGGCGTATCGTAACCGGAAAGGCTTGCCTTTCTTGACCCACGTTTTCACGTACGGTTCGCGGCGTTCCTTGGGTTGTTTGGGAAACGGATTGGTCACCACCACACCGTAATCGCGCGCGTGCAGCCAGGAAAGGCGGGGATTGTCCGGGTGGGCAGCCACCAGCAGGCCCACATGGCGGCCCTTGATTTGGCCGGCGTAATCAAACCACTTGGATTCCTTGCCCCAAATGCCAACGCCGTTCTTTTCGCCACGATGATTGATAATCGTACCGTTTCCGCCCTTCACACGGAGGGGTGAGGCCACGCGCACAGCCAAACCGGATTCTTCCTGATCGCCAAAATAAAAATCCCGCTGCTCGTTCCGGAAGGTGGAATCCCAGAGCAACAGGATCCCGTCCGCGTGCCGGCGAAATTCCATCCGGCAGATTTCCTGACACACCTCGCCCTTGCCGTCGGCGGTCTGATATCGGTTCCGCACGGTGATGGATGCATGATTCGGGCCGACCTTGGGCGGTTGCACAAATCCATCGTGCAGAACCTTCGCCTGCAACCGCCAGTAGTCCTGACCATCGAGATGGCCGAAGCCCATCCAGATGCCGGGGTGCATCAGAGGATGATCGGCTCCATCACTGGCCTGCGGCGGATAGTTGCGCGTAACCTGTCGGCCCGTATGGGTTTTCATGTTGATCCAGGCCTGCCGGGTCAGTTGGGGATGCTTTAACAGGTACGTCCCTATTTTTTTTTCATCCAACCACAACGCTACCTGATCTTTCTGTGTCTCGAAATGAAATCCGCTGGGCTTGGCTTTTTGTTGGAGCAGATAGGCCACCACATCGGCGACCTGTTGTGGCTGCAGCATCGCACCAAAGGCTGCGGGCATGGCCGATTGCTTCAAGGTTTCGCGCTTGGCCACCTGTGCCTTGGCGACGCGCAACACCACGCCACCGGCGGTCGCCACCTTCACCTCGCGGCCGGTCTCTTCCAACACAATCCCCGCCACCGCGCTGTCGTCGTGTTGCGTGAATACCTGCATCGCGAAGCCTTCGGTGATGGCGGCGTTCGGCTCGAGAATGGAGCGAGCCAGAAATTCCGCGTCCGTGCGATCCCCAATATCCGCCAGCCCCGGCGCAAACACGTTGCCCACCCCCTCGAGCTGGTGACACGACGCACAGTTTGCACCGTGCCGGCTCAGAAACAAATCGCGGCCGCGTGTGGCATCAGCCTGATCCATACGTTTCAGCACCTCGTCCACCGCCGCCACTTTGCCGGTGGGCGCGAGTAGCTTGGGCTGAATGATCACAAGATAATTCCCTTTGCCTTGGCTCACCCATCGCGATTGGCGCCGAGCTCAACGGGGCCGGCCGGAAAATCGCGGCGATAAAGATGCATCCGCTTGGGGTCGGTGGTTTCGATTGTCAGCTCTGTCCGCGTCCAGCCTTGCCGCATCCACTTGGGCAACACTTTGGCTCGTGCATCATCAGCCAGCCACACGGTGGCCGGATACCGCAGGGTGAATTCCAGTGCCACCCCAGAGTCACGCTCAGCATCGCCGCAGGCCGGTTGAATGAACGCCTCGCCGCGCAGCACCTCGGGCACGCCGGTAACACGATAATTGCGATCGGTGTAGGCAGGTACGCCAGTTTCCAGAGTCATCACCCGATATGGCCGACCGCTGGCGGGACGCAGGTTGGTCACCGGATTCACGGCCGCCTCACGCGCGGTATGCTCGGCAAGAGTAGCCTCCAACGGACGTCCGCGATGCGGGAACGCGTCCTTACCGCCCAAGCGCCGTTTCACCAAATCCACCAACGCCGCATCCGTGTCCTTCATCAATGGCTTTAGTTCCGCATCCGTCAGGGCATCTTCTTCAAGCAAACTCAAAACAACACCACGCCGCACGCCCGCGCGCTTGTCCGACAACAAGCGCTGGCGTTGCGGCACGGTCAATAATTCGCCCAAGGCGCCCCATGCGGAGTAGTACACCACGCGATCGGTTTCCTTCGCCAAGACCGCCAGCAAATGCTCGATATCCTGGGCTGAACCGGCTTCGCGAAGGGCCAATACCGCAGCATGGCGC
>WTHG01000083.1 GCA_011523245.1 Verrucomicrobiales bacterium
TTTCCCAGATCTCCTGGGACAAGCACGGTTTGCCGGTTAAACAGATCGATTCGCCCCACAAGATTTTTAACCTGCTCTTTCAGGTCGATGAAAACGAGAAGACTCAGCAGCAGGTGCTCGCCGAAAACCGCAGCATTCTCGATGCCGTGCTGGCGCAGGCCAAGTCCATGGAGAAGCGGCTCAACGCCACCGACCGGGCGAAGATGGATGAGTACCTCACCTCTGTGCGGGAGGTGGAGCAGACTGTGAAACGCCGCGCCTACTGGGCCTACCGCACCAAGCCGCAAGTGGATTACGAGATCGAGAATTTCGACCGCAAGTCGGTCGACGACTACGTCGGCACCTTGATGGATCTTGCCGTGCTGGCTCTTCAAACCGATTCGACGCGTGCGGTTACGGTGCAAATTCCGTTTTGGGAAGGTTTCAAGGAACCGGACCTCAGCGGTAACTATCACGACCTTTCCCACCACGGCCAGAAGCCGGAAAAGATCAAAAAATTGCTCATGCTGGAGCACGCCATCCTCAAGCGCATCAGCGCGGCACTCACCACCATGAAAAAACGCCAGGTGGGCAACGGCTCATTGTTTGATCAAACCACCACGCTCCTTACCGCTTCCATGGGGAGCGCTAACTCTCATAATTTCGACGACCTGCCAGCGCTGGTGTTCGACACCCGGATGAAAACGGCCGGTCATTGGAGAAAGCAGGACGTACCGATGAGCAACCTGTACCTCGGCTTGCTCCAACTCTTCGGGGCCGAACACGACCATTTCGGGGAAAGCACCGGAGCGTTTGAGTTGTTGTCATAATGCGTCTACCCTGCGCAATACTGCTGCTGAGCTTTCTTCTGCCGGTAACGCTCCACGCGGAACCCGAGCTGGAACAATTCTTCGCCCAAAACTGCTTCAAGTGCCACGGCCCAAAACAACAAAAGGGCAAGGTGCGGTTGGACCGACCGGTGACCGCCTTGTTCGCCAATGAGGAGTTGCTGGAGACCATTGCAGCCGTGCTCGAGGCTGGCGAAATGCCGCCTGAGAAGGCGCCACAGCCCACGGCCGCCGCTCGGGCGGGTGCCTTGCAAATTGTTCAGAAACACATTCTCACCCAGCGCCAGATGAACCCCCTCAAGCGGCTCACTCGTGCTGAGTACACCCACACGATGCAGGATCTTTTTGGCGTGGATTTTGATTTCACCGGCCTGCTGCCGCCCGATCACGTGGAGCACGGCTTCGACAAGTTTGGCGAGGCGCACCTGATGTCGCCGCATCAAGTCATGGCCTACCTCAAGACCGCGCGTTTCATCGCCGAGCGCGTGTTGCCGGATGCCAAGCCCGAAACGAGGACGTGGGAATTCGATGCGCGACATTTCCACGGCAGCAAAAACTTTGCAACCGGCGGCGGTGGCGATTACCGCGATGGGGACGATTATGTTCTCACGGGCTTTCGCCCCTACCGCAGCAACCTGCATTTCTCCATCGACCCGGAGCGCCACGATCAATTTGTGATTCCCTCCTTCGGGACGTACCGGCTCGAAGTGAAGGCGCATTCGGAGAAATCCAAAGAAGGCGAGGTCATCGGGATCAACCTGGGGGACGGCCGTCATCCGACCAGCTTTCGGATGATCCGCCGCATCCCCATGCCGCATGGCTCAAAAGGGTTTACGACCGAGCTCACCCTCAAGGCGGGCGATAGGTTAGCCTTCACCTTCGATAGCGCCCGAGTGCCGGGCAGGAGTCTGGCCAAGAAACCGCACAACGGTCCCGCCATGCGGTTCTCTCATATGAAAGTGACCGGCCCGTTGACGGAGCAATGGCCGACCGCCGCGATGAAGGCCATCCTCCCCCAACCCAACATGAAACCGGACGAGCTGGTGGATCACCTGGCGTTGTTGCTAACGCAGCGGCCGTTGCCGTTGAAGGATCGGCCGGTGGTCGTGGCCATCGCCGCCAAGCAACGGGCCGCCGGCCCCGTGGCCATGGCGCGCAGTGTGTTAATCACCCTGCTGACCTCGCCACATTTCATTTACAAGGCAGAGTCGGATGAATTGACGGATGTGGAGCGGGCGCATCGGTTATCCTATTTTTTGTGGAACTCCGTGCCGGACGCCGCGTTGCTGGCGGCCGCCCGGTCGGGTGCGCTTGCCAAGGATCCCTCGGCTCAGGTTGAGCGCCTGCTCAAAGACCCCAAAGCCGGCCGCTTCATCGAGGATTTCACGCGCCAATGGCTTCAACGCGATAAGGTGGACGACTTCGGGCCAGACGTGCGCGTGTTCAAAAACGTACGCCGCATGACAGTGGATTCCATGGGCCGCGAAGGCCGAGAGCTTTTTCGCCATATACTCGAAAAGAGCCTGAGCATGAAACATTTCATCGACTCGGACTTCGTCATGGCCAATGACCGCCTCGCCCGGTTCTACGGCCTGCACGCTGTGAAAGGCGATGCGTTTGTGCCAGTTAATCTGCCCAAGGGCAGCGAACGCGGCGGGCTCATTGCGCAGGCGGGTTTCCTCAAGCTCACCTCAACGGACTTTGCCACGTCACCGATTCATAGAGGCTCGTGGATTCTTAAGAATCTTTACAACGAAAAGATCGAGCCGCCCGCCGACGTATTGATCAACGAGCCGGACATCCGGGGAACCACCACCATCCGTGAAGCCATCCTGAAGCATCAGGAACTCGAGAGCTGCGCCCGTTGCCATTCGAAGATCGATCCCCTGGGTTTTGCCCTAGAATTCTACGACCCGGTGGGGCGTAAGCGCAGTGAGTATCGCCATGTTGTAGAACTTCCTGTCGAGCCGGATGGAACCACGTTCACCAAGAAAATCAAATTTACCAAAGTCCCGATCGAATCCGCCATGAAACTGCCCAACGGCCGCGAGGTACGCGATCTGCCCACGCTCAAGGCCGCCCTGATGGCCGACAAGGAACGCATCTTCAAGGGCATCATCGGCAAGCTCATCAGCTACGCCCACGGCCGCGAAGTCTCCCTCGCTGATCGGCCATACATTGATGCCGTTTACCAAGTCTCCGAATCCCATAATTACTCGCTACGAGCCGCTATCGGAGCCATCGTGGCCCATCCTAAGTTTGGTGGGAATTGAAACGCACCACAAATATAGCAATAAGGATGTTGTCGACCTCGACCAAAGTCTCATCACTCGTATGAGTAATAGCTCCTTTAGCGGCTCTTCGCCATCCACTAGGGGCACCTGCTCCGCCAAACCGTAGGCAGCGGCTTCTGGAATTTGCCTGAAAGAAGTGACTCAAAGAAACTAGGCCTACCTCCCTTGTAACTCTTTTAACTCGCGGAGGACAAATTCGAATTCATTAGCATCGACGTTCGTAATTCCCCCAATGATAAGAGCAATTCCTGCATTTCCTCTCATACACACGTATCATTCTAGGGCACACCCCTTAGCTACTTCAGCCCCTTTTCTATAGGGTTCTTAGAGAGCTTTTCTACGTGCCTTACGAGCACGTCTGCGTACTTCGCGTTTATTTTTTTGTCAATATATCGAGGGTAGGCTTATCGGAAACACTCAGGGTTAACTTAATTTGGGGAATAGGATAGAAGGCTGGATCTATGTGATCCGGGCTGCTTCCGAACCGGTACCTTTCAACATCAATAGCATATCGCG
>WTHG01000157.1 GCA_011523245.1 Verrucomicrobiales bacterium
ACTATGCCAACCAGCACTACCGCCGTTATCAGCAAAGAGCATCCCGTGTTTATCAGTCAAATACTCGCGCAAAGTCTCCTTCTCACCCGTCGAAATACTACCAAGTGATTTCTGGCCGGTCATATATACTAACGGCGGACTCTTACCCGCGGGGAAATTCCTCAACTGAGCGATTGTTCGCACCTCCGGCTGAGGTGCGGTTTCCTGGCCAGTATTGGCCGCGTACCAGAGCAGCATGTTGAGATCCGAATGCAGCTCCAGATCCTGATCCCAGTCACCACCGGCATATCGCAGACGTATGAACCGCACCTTACCGCGCTTGGTGCCTGCTGCAAATCCAGCGCCCTTCCCTTCGCCCTGACCCACCTCATATACGTGCTTGGTGAGCTCGATCAGCTCCAGCTTGATCTTTTCAATGGGCGGCGGGTTAAACAAAATCGCGCTGAATGGGTTGATCACATATTTCTTCTGAATCACCTTTTTAATTTTCACGACTTTCTGCTTCAGCATTTCCTGGCCGCCGCCGGCTGGGAGTTCATACAATTCCCGGCACCCGCTCAGGCTCAGAATCAACATGACCAACCCAACGAACATCACCGTATAGCTGAACACCGCGTTGAACGACTGCTTTAGCTTTTGTCGTCGCCTGCCGTAGTACCAGGCATCCTGATCAAAAGGACTCCACACACGCTTTTTCGGAGGCGCCACTGATTGGCTCATGGCTTCCAAGGGCCCGATTTGGCCTAGTGTGGATTTACTGCCGGCGTGCCGCGTCAATTGCAAAGCACGGGATTTGTGTTCTACCAGCCATACCACCCAGAGCAAGCCGGCCAAAAAAGTGACTGCCATGCCACCTCGCGCACAAGCCACGCGAAACTCCGCCCATCCTTGATAATTGGCCCCAAACACCAGCCATTGCCACAGTGGAAAAATGCTCAACGTCACGGCCAGCCAAAACGCCCAACACGGCCAGTCATTCTTGCGAGCCAGCCGACGAAAACTCAACACCACTCCCAACGCCATCGCCGCGGTTATGGAATAGGTGATCATTAGGCCTCGCTCATCAATCGGAGCCCCCCAAGCCCATTGGCTCCATAACCCGGCCCAAGCGGTGCCCGTAGTGAGAAGAAAAGTGCCCAAGTAAATGATTATACCTGACGGCCAACCCCGTTGTTCCAACCGAAACCGAAATGCACGCCAAAGAATTTCTGAACCCACCAAACCAACCCAGCCCATGCCGCTAATCCAAAGCGGCCAAGCGCGGATCGCCACGGATTCAACGCACAACCCAATCCAACATAGCCACATGAACAGGGCCCAGAGAATCGGAATATTGCGCCACTCCTTCATTAATCGATTTTCAAATCACCCAAGGGATCGTCTTTATTCTCAAACGGATTCACCTCTGCCGGCTTGCCTTTTTTCTCACCCCCCACGCCCAACACATCGGGAACTTTGGTGGGGGGATTTGGCGACACTGGCGGCGCGGGTGTCACGGGGCTAGTGTTCACCAACGGCGTTGCAGTTTCACCGGCTTCCGGCTTGGGTGACACTTTGTCCGTTTTTTCTTCCGCCATAAAATAAGGTACGACGGTCAACGTAAGCATCAATGCCATGATGCTGGCGGTGGATACTATCAGGCTACGCACGAGGGTACTCTGCGCAATGGCTCCAAGCATCTCAGCGGGGCTTTTGCCGCGCATTTCCCTCATGAATTCCCGCAACTCCACAGCCGTAGCAGAGCTATTCCGTTTCAAATTCCGAACGTCACGGGCCACGCTGGCCATGGGTACTACACCGTCGGTTTCGGTATCACTCGGCGCGGAGCCACTGTCGGGAAGGCGGGCGAACTTCGCCACCGTGCTCCATTCATCATCCCCTTCCCGCAGGGCTGGGGTGTCAGGCTTAATTTGCCCGGAGCCGAGCAGCCCCCGTAATTCACTAGCTGTGAGTGGACCGCGCTGTTCCTCATTGATTACTACAAAAATGTTCATTGCTGATTTTTTTCTTCCTCTAAAATATGATGTAATTCCCCGCCCGCCTCGCTGACCGCTTCGATCACTGGCTCGAAATACACTGCGGTTGCTTCATGATGCACCTTCAACATTACCGTCCGACGGCCGGCCGGGTTTTCCCCCAGCAGGACTTTTAATTCTTCAGCCAATGTGCCTACCGGGATTTCGCGGCCGTTGAGGTGTGTCACATTATACTTATCCACCACCACACTGGCGTTCATGGTGGTGGGCCGGGTCAGTTCCTGACCGGCTGCCGGTTTCCATTGTAAATGACTGTCATCGCGGGCTCGCGCTAGGATCACGAAGAAAATGAGCAATAAAAACGCGATATCCCCCATAGCCATGGCGGGCACGCTGGCATCGAGTTTTTTACGGCGCACAATCATTTCACTTGAACCGTTTGCTCTTCTTCCAACTGCATCGTAATGATGCCGCCGGAATCTTCGATGATGCCGGTGACCGCCATCCAGTGGCTGTAAGGCACTTCCTTGCGGCTTTTCACCGCCACAATCTTATCCTCGTCGCGCGTTTTGTCAGCGAGTTTCAGTTCGATGGATTTACGAAATATCTGAGGTGGCAGCGGGTTTCCGTTCAGGATCACGGCATTGCGCGTGAGTTCCACATCGATGGTCTGGCTCTGCTTATCTTTTTGAGGCTCCGGCTCCGCCCTTGGTAGAACCTGCGCTCGACCTTTGTCCGGTTCCACTGAGGCGCAAACCAAAAAGAACACGATCAAAATGAACGCGATATCGCTGGTGGCACTGGCCGGTGGTTCCACCAGAAGTTTGGTGCGGTTCAGTTTCACGAATCACTTTTGTCACTGTTATTCAAGGTCAACTGCAGGGTCACGGCTTCCATCAATTCAGCAGCGCTTTCCTCCACATCGAGCACGAAGTTGTTGATTACGCTGGAGAAATAATTGAATGCCATAAATGCAGGGATCCCGACGATCAATCCGAAACAAGTCGTCAACAAGGCCACCTCAATACCGGAGGCTGCTGCCTGAATGATATTGCCACCGCCTGTCTCATCCATGGCGACAATATTCCGAAAAGCGACAATCATTCCCTGCACTGTACCGAGAAAACCCAACATCGGTGCCACACTGGACACAATGGCCAATACTGGCAGATGCCGCTCCAGCGCCGCCACGATGTGCACGCCATAGCTTTCCATACTCTTGACCACCTGCTCTTCAAGTCGGGCGGGATCGTAGTTGAGCCGGTTCAGCACAAGATATTTGCGCAGGCCATTGGCGAGGATGGCGGCCACCGGACCGCGCTCGCGGTCACAGCGTTCCAGTGCCTGTTCAATCCGATTATTGGTGAGATCCTCTAACACCGCTTGGCGTAATGTTTCGTTATCGGTATCGAGCATCTTCAGGCTACGCCAGCGCTCGATAATCACCGCCAGCGCCACGATGGCCATGATCAGGATTGGCCACATGAAAAAGCCCCCATCGATCAATAATCCGATGGCGCCTGAATCGAGGAATTCAGAGAACGCTGTGGGCTCGGCAGTGACCGCTTCCGCGCCATCTTCGGGGCCGTCAGCTAGTGCTTCTCCCGCAGACGGCTCTGTGGTGTTCACGTTTGTGTCGAGAGCGTTGGT
>WTHG01000020.1 GCA_011523245.1 Verrucomicrobiales bacterium
CGGTAGGTGTCCATGCACTGCCAGTAGCCGGAATGGCAATGAGCCTTGAGCTGGCCTACACCGGCGAGCTGCTCAAGCGGCTGGCGCTCAAGGATGCAGTCGTCGCCAGTGAGATACTCGCCAATGCGTCGGTTAAACACACAGTATCCGCCATTCACAAAACGCGGTTCCTGGTCGGGCTTCTCCGTGAATGCGGTGATGGTGCCTTCGGTAATGGAGAGTTCGCCAAAGCGACCGGCCGGCTTCACGGCTGTGGCGGTGGCCACCGCGCCGTGGCTTTCATGAAACTCCACCGCGGCATTGATGTCGCAATCGCTCAGGCCATCGCCGTAGGTAAAAAGAAAATTCTCCTCGCGCACATGCGGCAGGGCGCGTGCGAGGCGACCGCCGGTTTGAGTTTCGGCGCCAGTATCGAGCAAAGTCACCGTCCAGTCCTCTTCATCATGATGCGTGTGGTACTGCACCTCCGGCTCGCGCCCGAGCTTCAGCGTCACATCGCTGGTGTGCCACAGGTAATTGCGAAAGTAATCCTTGATGATCTCGCCCTTGTAACCCAGGCAGAGGATGAAGTCCTTGTGCCCGTGATGGGCGTAGGTTTTCATGATATGCCAGAGAATCGGACGACCGCCGATGGGCACCATGGGTTTGGGGCGATACTCCGTCTCCTCGCGCAGCCGCGTGCCGAGTCCGCCACAGAGAATGACCACCTGCATGGGCGCAGCTTAGCCCTGCTGGAGCGTAATGGGCAACGCTAACTCTTGCCCAACGCATCCAAATGCCGCAGTTCCTCGCGAGCCATGGCGCGGTAATCATAGCGTTGAACCAACTCCCGGCCCTGACGCCCCATCACTTCGCGGGCCGCAGGGTCAGCAAGCAATTCCAGAATCGCCCGGCTGACGCCAGTTTTATCCCCAAGCGACACCGAATGCAGCACGTCGGGAAAAACCTCCTGAAAAACCGGCAGGTCATAGGCCACCACGGGCAGTTGGCTGGCCAAGTATTCGTTTACCGCCAAGCCCCAGCCTTCCTCGCTGGATAGGCTCAGTCCCAGCCGCGCCTCTGCCAGCAGCCGGTTTTTATCCTCTTCACCAATGCCACCTGTAAATTCCACGTCATCCATCAAGTTGTGCGCGGCAAATCGATCCATCACCGCCGTCCGATGCGGTCCTTCACCGATCACCTTCAACGTGGCTGTGGGGCGGGCGGCTTTCACTTGGGCCCACACTTCCGGCAAATCAAATACCCCCTTCAATTCATGCAACCGACCCAGAAACACCACGTCGTGTTTTTTCTCCGATTCCGGTAGCGACCTAAACTGATCCAGATCGATGCTCGAACCCACCGTGCGCGTGGCGCTGGGCGTAAGCCCAAGCCGTTCCTCTAGAGCGCGATAGTCGCGTGCCACTACAGGGCTGAGACAGTACACAAACGCTGCCTCAGCGGACGCCCATTGCGCGCTCTTTTTTTCGCCCCACAGCAACAGACGATTGATGAAACCCGTCCGCTGAGCTTGTGCATCGAGCACGTGCTGGATCTTTACTCCCCATGGCACGCCCAGGCGCCTTGCAATTGCCCGAGCACAATAGGTCTCCACCACAAACGGACAGGTGGCGTATACCAGATCATAACCCGTCTGCGGCCGACGCAAGGCGGAAAGGCAACGCCATGCGTACGCGGGAAAGTGCCGCCAAGTTTGATGCAATTTCTCAGTGGCATCAAAAAAATCATCGCTGCTGAGGTGGCCGCATTCCGGTGCCAATTCACGCAACTGGGCCTGCGCCATCCGCCCGGCAAGAAAATCGACCGTGTGCCCATCGGCCACCCATACCCGCGCCATATTCACATATTCGCGCAGCACTCCCGAGATGGAGACGCTGTCATTGAGCGTGTTATGAACGAGTAGAATACGCATGGCAGGGATTAATCCGAGGCATCAAACTCCGCGACCAAAAGCGCATTGGCAAAAGGAAACGGCCGGCCAAACGGCGTGCCCAGCGCCTGATGCCGTGCCACTTCCTTCCATTCGCGCGGGCCATGGCGCAGGAGAAACCAGCCGCGATCCTCGCCCAGTTTGTTGCGCTCGATCAAACGGTCCAAGTCAGGGTTGTAGCCCAACGGGACCGTGATCGCCAGGCGGCCCTGTGGGTTCAATAATTTCCGGCAGGCGGCAATGGCTGCGAGTATTTTATCCGCCGAACCGCCCGCGGCATCGTCGTCAAAGCCAATGTGTTCAAAAGTGGATATCGACAGGATCAAGTCAAACCGCTCCTCGGTCTGCCAAGTGGTGATGTCTTCATTGATCACGCCCGCCGAGGTTTCGTATTTATCCAATACGGCATGGTTGTGTTTCCCGTAATGCCCAAGCACGTGCCCCACTTCCAATACGTGGCCGGTCTCTGAGGCCACCTGCTCGAGATACCATCGGCCAAGCGTCACTTCCACGGCGCGTTCATTGCACCAAGTGACGTTGTAATGCGCGTAAAAGCACGGGAGTAATCCGCCGCGGAACTTAAAATGCCGCTCGCGCAGGAAGGGCACGACGATTCGTGAAGCCAGAATCCGAAAGGGTAGACAAAAAATTTCCCTCCAGCCAAAGCGCCGAGCAAACCATTGCACGCGACCAATCACTCCGCTGTACAAATGATCCTCCGATTTCATGCGCGCCAAACCAAGCAAAGCCACTGCGTACGGACAAGCCAATGTTGCGGGCAACACGCCATTGACTTGGCCCGCCCGGCCACCAAGGATGCGCTCGGCACTCATGATCCTGCCCCAACTCATCCGGCTGCACCTCAATTACGAGAAGAACGCGCACGCTTTTTTTGAGCTGCAAGCGCGCGATGCGCTCGACTGGCTGCAGGCCGGCGGCGTGCAGCTCGGCCCAGAAACCCGTATGCTTGATCTTGGCTGCGGCCATGGATATCCCGGCCAGCTTTGTCGCGAGGCTGGCGCACAAGTGGTCTTCGCCGATTTTGAGGATTTGCGGTTAGATACCCTGAAGGAAGCCCCATTCCGGCAGATTGACCTCAATCAGGCCGACCTTGCCGATTATGGCCGGCATGACCTAGTAATGTGTTCAAACGTGCTTGAGCATCTTGCCGAGCCGAACAATCTCCTGCGCCATCTTGATCAACTCCTCAATCCAGGCGGCGTGTTTTACCTGAGCTGGACTAACTGGCTTTCCCCGTGGGGCGGCCATGAATTTTCCCCGTGGCATTATCTCGGCAAACAGTCAGGACCGATTCACAAGGTAGGCAAAAATCTTTTCAAGACCTATATCGGCGAAGTCCTGCACATTTTGCATGCACAGAAAAATCTCAAAGTCCGGCGAATGGCTCCGCGCTATTACAACGAGTTCGCCTTCCTGATGCACATCCCCGGAGCCCGCGAATTCCTTGCGTGGAATTGTGCCTTGCAGGTGGAGAGAGTAGATTAGATGGGAACTAAGGTGTGATGTAGTGCGTGCCAATGGCGATTCACTCACCCCTCGCCCATGTCTCTAGTTGATCGCAAGCCATCGGCAGCACTTCATCCCAATGAAAGGTGCAAGACCGATCGCGGGCGGCTTGGCGCCAATCCTGATAGGCTCCTGCGTGGCTTTGTACCTCGGCAATCATCGCAGC
>WTHG01000465.1 GCA_011523245.1 Verrucomicrobiales bacterium
CTTTAATCGAGCTTGTACTTGTCGAACACCCGAATGGCCGCGGCCCCGGAAGCTTTGCCATCCTCTATCGCCTTGAGCGTGCGAGCTTTTTCGTCTGAATCAATCCAGTGAATGTGAAATTCGAACGGCTCGCGACTCTCGCGTACATTGTAACCCTTTGGATATTTCACCCAACGCCATTGACCAACGCGATACCAGGGGCGCACCCAACCAGGCACAAAGGCACCATGATCATGAATCTTCTGAATCAATGTGTGCGATAATCGCGTGATCTCATTCAGATCTTCGCTGGCACGATAGCGCTCGATCAATTCGTCGATCTCTTGATCGGCCATCAGGGTAAAACTGTTGGTTACCGGTTTGGGCGTCAACCCCGGCTGAAGTTTACCATTGGCACCATAGCGGTCTTCCTTGTCCTCCTTGTAGGCGTTATCCGAGTGGTACGGCTCCCAAAAACGAGGGTACATTTCCACGGAGGTGTTGAGCGCGCCTAGCATCATTTCGTGTTTTTTCTCGCTGATCTTCTTCCAGGCTGCTGTGCGTTCCATTACTTCCACTTGCAAATCAACCCCGGCCTTCTTGGCTTCCTCTTTGAGAACGGTCATTACCCCGGCTTCATCCAGTCGTTTATAAGGTGTGGTGAAAACAAAGGACAGGCGTTTGCCGGCTGGTGTTCGCAGGATACCATCCGGTCCTAACTCAGTATAACCGGCCTTGGCGAACTGTTCCTTAGCTTTTTCCACTGAGAATGCGCGGGACTTTAGGTTTGGGTGACTGCGCGGACCGTAGCCATCGGCAACCGTCCGCATTCGTTCGTAGTCGTTACGAAAACATTTTTCGATGACAGCAGAAAAGTTCAGGGCGTAGTTCATACCCACCCGGATATCCCGATTCGATAATACCGGATGGCTAGAATTCAACCGCACCGCCCAAGTCGGTCGGGGCACATCATTGTAAAACTGAATCTTCTCCACATGCCCGTTCTTCACGAGCTCGTGGTCGTCCGGCAATTTCTCATACCAATATTCCGGCAAAGCCAAACCATGCCAGTCGAGATCGCCCTTAAGGAACAATTCAAACACTTTGGCCGGCTCCCTGACTACCGTTACCTTGATGGCGTCTGGATTAAAGCGATTCCGAAAAAAGCGCTTTTTGTCTGCCCACCATTCCGGCACTCGAGTGAGTGTGATGGATTCGCCGGATTTCACATTTTCCGATTTCACTTCATACGCCCCGAGAGTGGGCTCAAATTTAAATTGAAAATCTTCCACATACTGTTCGTCCAGCTCACCATAAAAATGTTCCGGCACCGGCCGCAGGCCGGCGATCTTTTCGATAACATCCGGTTTGGCTTTATAAAAACGAATAGCCAACGTGTGCTCATCGTAGATGGTCACGTTTTCAAATTTCTCGTCGCTGAAATAGTCGTTATACCAAGGCGCCTGAATGTATTTACTACGCATCATATAGAGGCCAAAGAAGAAGTCCGTCACCTTGAGCGGTTTGCCATCCGAATAACGCGCATCCGGATCAAGCCGAAAAAATACCGTGCGCCCGTCCGGTCCAACGGCCCATTCCTTGGCCAGACCGGGATAATATCCATCGCCGTTTGGATGCGGCATCACGAGATATACTGCGTTGTAATCGAGCATGTAACTCCGAAACGCCCCGTTGGCGTCGGGTCCTACAAACCGAAGCGTACGCGGGTAATCTGAAGTGTATTCCATGAATGTCCCGCCCCGTTTGGCGTCGGGACTGGCAAACTCTTCCAGCTCGCTTCCACTGACCCATTCGAGGCCAGACGGCAAATCGCCGGGTTGAGCCACCGTGAACCCTTCGGGATTGGCCGTGTAAAACTCCATCACATCCGGCGCGCTATTTAATTTCACTGGGCGACCAACGGGTTCGACTGGTTTAAATGAACCAGTTTGCCCCGCTCCACCATTGGCCAGCGTCACGTTTTGACGCTTCAATTCCGCGGCAAATTCCTGAGCGAAAACCTGCGCCATTTGCCGGACATCATCTTCACTCATCGTCGCCGCTGTTGTCGGGTTATCTCCGTCAGTAGCGGCCGGTTTCTTCAACTGTTTTTGGTTGCACCCCATCACCAAGATCAAGGCGGTGGTCAGCAGGAATCCTGTCAGTTTCGTTTTCATGTTATTCGTAGGTTGTAAATTTTTTAGGATCAAACGCCTCACGCACGGCTTCACCGATAAATGTCACCAGTGTCAACACCGTAACCATCGCCGCAAAGGCAGACAGCACAATCCAAGGCGCATGCAAATTCGCCACGCCTTGTTGCAACATCCGGCCCCAACTCGGAGTTCCTGGAGGCAGCCCAAACCCAAGGTAATCCAATGCGGTGATCGATATAATCGCCGTAGCCACGGTGAACGGCATGAATGTCACCATCGTGGAAATCGTGTTGGGCAGCAAGTGATTAAAAATGATGCGCGGGGTACTGGCTCCAAGCATTTGCGCGGCTGCCACATAGTCACGAGATTTTTCACGCAGCACGGATGTACGCATGTAATATGTCATACTCGTCCAGCTAAAGAGCACCATGATAATCAGGAGCATTAAAATCTTGAACCAAGCCGGCAATTTAAAGGGCAGATCACTGATGGCTGCCACTGCGATGATGACCATATAAAGGAATGGGATATTCTGCCATACCTCAACCGCTCGTTGCCCGAGCAAATCCACCCAACTCCCGTAATACCCCATCAGACAACCAATCACGACGCCGATCAAATACACCACCAGAGTAAACATCAGTGCAAAGATCAGCGTGATGCGAAACCCATAAAACAGGCGGGCAAAAATATCCTGCCCGATAGGGTCGGTTCCCAAAAAATGTCGCGTCTTAAAATTAGGCGGGGAAGGATGCTGGGTACCATCCCCAATCCGTCGTGTTTCCTCGGGGCTATAGGGGACCAACGGCATCACCACCGTGCCGTTTCCCGTGACCTGAAAATGCGCCTTCAACTCCCGGTAATTGACTTCATAACTGTATTCTTGACCTTCCGCATCCGTCTCCATCCCAAAATCCATTCCGGTTTGCGAACTGGCAAACGGTAGAGCTGGAAAATAGGTTCGCCCCTCGTGCACAACCAATAGCGCCCGGTTATTGACGAAAAACTGTCCCAACAATGAGATCGAAAACGCGCCCACTAAAAGGACCAGCGACCAGTACCCCCGTTTAATCCCATAAAACCGCTTGAGCTTGCGCAAGGTCTGCGGATTAAAGCGCTTGGATGCGCACCAAGCACCTCCAATAAACGCTCCCGCTGCGCCAACATACAGAAACCCCTGTTTCACTCCATTGATAAAACCAGCTCCAGCTTCAGCGTTGGTCAGGAAAAAATTCCCGAACAATCCGCCCAATAATCCACCCAATAATCCTCCGGCCACAAAGCCCACGACCAGGCCCACCAACACCCACACCACCAACTCCCAAGTGGGGCGCGCAGGCGGATCAGGATTGGCTTGTTCCTCAATCATTAGTTAAATCGGACTCGGGGATCCACCAAAGCCACCAAAATATCCGAAATGATATTCCCCAAAAGCATCAAGGTCGCGGATAATAAAAAGATTCCCATCACCACCGGAATATCCCGAT
>WTHG01000494.1 GCA_011523245.1 Verrucomicrobiales bacterium
TTGAAGGGCAACGTCCTGCAGGAACGGATTTGCGTACGGAACGGCCGACAGGCGGATTGCTCGATGCGCCATACAAATATCAGCGGCACGGGCAAAGCGGATTGGAGGTGAGCGAGTTGCTGCCGCATACCGCAAAATTTGCCGATGACCTTTGCGTGTTGCGCTCGGTGCACACGGACAACCCGAACCACGGTCCGGCGCTTTTGCTGATGAACAACGGCACGATGACGCCCAAGGTGCCGAGCATGGGCGCGTGGATGAGCTACGGGCTCGGCACGGAAAACGCCAACCTGCCTGCCTACATCGTGTTGTGCCCCGGGCGCCCGGTGCGGTTTTCAATTTTGTGGAACAGCGCCTTCCTGCCCTCGCAACATCAGGGCGTGTACATCAATCACTCGAAGATTGCGCCGAGGGAAATGATCCCGTGGCTGCGGAATGCGAAGCTCGATCCCGACACGCAACGCCGTCAACTCGACCTCATGCAGGCGCTCAACCGCGAGCATCTCGCGCAACAGGGCGCGCCCGATCCCGCTCTGGAGGGTCGCATCGCCGCGATGGAGACCGCTTACCGCATGCAGTTCGCCGCGACGGATGCGTTTGATATTGCCAAGGAACCGGAGCGCGTGCGCGAGGCCTACGGCAAGGGGCATTTCGCCAATGGCTGCTTGCTGGCGCGGCGCTTGTCCGAGCGTGGCGTGAGGTTTATTCAGGTATATTACGGCAACGGCCAGCCGTGGGACACGCACCGCAATCACAACAAGTCCACGCCGACCCTCGCGAAAAATATCGATCAACCGATGGCCGCGCTGCTCGGGGATTTGAAGGAACGCGGTTTATTGGAGGACACCCTCATCGTGTGGGGTGGAGAATTCGGCCGCACGCCCGTCAGTGAAAACGGCACCGGCCGCGATCACAACCCGCACGGCTTCATGATGTGGATGGCTGGCGGCGGCGTGCGCGGCGGCATGACCTACGGTGAGAGCGACGATTTCGGATTCAAGGCCATGCACAACCGCATGCACATCCACGACCTCCACGCCACACTGCTGCACCTGCTGGGCATTGACCACGAGCGCCTTACCTACCGGCATGCCGGCCGCGATTTCCGGCTGACCGACGTCCACGGGCACGTGGCCAAAGAGATTTTGGCGTAACTATTTCTTCTTCGGCTCCAGCTTCTTTAGATACTTCACCGGTTCTTTGGTGAACTTTTTGAGGCATGGCTTACAGCAGAGTTCGACGCGCTGTTCTTCGTGCGTGAACTTGTAGGGCTTACCCATGGAACCAAGCTTGTTGTCGGACACCAGACAAATCTTTAGCGGGTATTCCTTGAGCTTTGGTTCAGCCGCTTGGAGCGAGCTTCCTGTAAAAAGCGCACTGGCTAAACCGAGAATAATGAGTGTGTGTTTCATATTTTTTTGTTTGTTAAAATTACCATTGAAAATTGAGCCCGGCGCCAAACCCGTGATCAGAATGAAAGCCGCCGGTGAACGACCAGGTTTTGTTGAGGCGATACTTGAGACCGCTGTTCCATTCCCATTTGGAGTGGGTATCGTATTCCAATTCATTCACCCAACTGAGGCGCGAGGTGAGCTGTAGTTCGCGGGACAGGCCGGGCCGCAGGTCGCCTTCGGTATCGAGCGTGAGACTGCTGTAGGTGAGAAACGGCAGTCGATGTTGCACGCCGGCAAAAGCACGATCGCGGGCGCTATGTTCGTTGGTGAAACGGTAGCCGGCCACGGTGGACCAGTCGCGATTGAGGAAGCGGCTCCACTTGAGGTCCAGTTCGTATTCGTCCTCATCAAAGCCATGCTCCCAGTCGAGAGCCACGCGATGACGGTCGTTGTACCAGCCGGAGCTGCCTTCTGTGAAGTTGCCTTGCACTGTGCCGTCAACTGTGAACTGCCACGGGTTCACGTGTTTCAGGTGAATCTTCGGCTGATGATCCGGCCCTTGCTCAGCGTAGCTAATCACCCGTGTCATACCGGCTTTCATGTGGTAGAGCAGATGACAGTGGAAGACCCAGTCGCCCTCTTCGTTGGCGAGAAATTCGATCGCCGCCTTACCCATTGGTGGCACATCAACCGTGTGCTTGAGCGGCGCAAACTCGCCCTGGCCGTTGAGCAGCCGGAAGAAGTGGCCGTGTAAATGTAGCGGATGATGCATCATCGTGTCGTTGATGAATCGCATACGCACGACCTCGCCGCGGGTCACGCGAATGGTGGTTTCCTCCTTCACCGTCTTGCCGTTGAACGACCACACATAACGCTGCATGTCGCCCGTGAGCCGCAGCTCCATTTCCCGTACGGGCGCGGCGGGCGGCAACGCGGTGGATTGCCGCGCGCGCAGGGCCACATACGGGGCCAGTGGTCGGGCTGATTCCAAGTCGCCAGGCGATTCGTCATCCATCCCCGCCAACATCCAGTCCATGCTGTATAACTCCGGCTTCGGGATGACCGCCGCCGGATGTTGTTCGCCTGCGCCAAGGAACAGGGACGCATGCCCTGAGCCATCTTGCGCCGTGGCCCGTACCTCGTAACGTCCGCCGTCCGGCACGGTCACGATCACGTCGTAGGTTTCGCCCATGCCCATCAATAACCGCTTCCGTGCAAACGGCTGCACTGGCATGCCGTCGGCCGCCACCACCGTGAGCGGGCCGGTCGCCGAGTGCACATAAAAATACGTGGCCGCACCCGCATTGATCAGTCGTAGCTTCACACGCTCGCCCGCTGCACCGGTCAATTGCCGACGTGGCGCGCCGTTGACCCAGAAGGCGTCGTAGGCCACATCCGAGATATCCATTGGCGGCATATTTACCCATTGGTTTTGGAGATAATCATCCAGCATCCCGGCGCGATACGCACCCCACAGGCTTTGCTGGTTACCCTTTCGAATGGCGTACCATTCATCGCTGCGCCGCAACGACCGCATCACCGCATCCGGATGTTCATTCGTCCAGTCGGACAACACCACCACATGTTCGCGGTCAAACGCCGGCTCATCCGGATCGGCAACCGCCGGCTCCACCACGATGGCGCCGTACACTCCGCGCTGTTCCTGCAAGCCCACGTGCGAGTGGTACCAGTAGGTGCCCGCGTGTTTCAGCTCGAACTCGTAATCATGAGATCCCCCCGGCGGAATGGGCGGCGTGTTCAGCATCGGCACCCCGTCCTCTCCATTCGGCACCAGCAAACCGTGCCAGTGCAACAGCGTCTTTTCCTTCGGTAACCGGTTGTGCACACGGATCTGCGCCGTGTCACCCACCTTGAAACGCAGCACCGGACCGGGGATGCCGTTGTTGATGGTCAACGCAGTTACCTGCTTACCCGCCGGCGAAATCGTCTTCTCACCAATCGTCAGTTCATGCCGCACCACCGCGGCATCCAACGTCCACACGCCGGTCACAATGAAGGCTGTTAAAATAAATTGTCTCATCTCAATCGACTCTATTCACGCGCACACAGGCGCAACAAAGGCGGGAAAATTCCCGTTGAAAAACACATCCGTTCAAAAGCCAGGCGAGTTCAGAACTCGCTGGCGGACGCAATCAGAGACGATAGATGGAATAGAGATGCCGCAATGGCGGCCCGTGAAAATCCGCGCGACCATCAGCCA
>WTHG01000323.1 GCA_011523245.1 Verrucomicrobiales bacterium
GTGGCCCACGGGAACCGATCGCAATCAGGAGAGAAAAAATAAGATGAACGTATCAACACGACGCGAATTTCTGCAGCGACTGGGCGTTTCCAGCGCTGCCCTGCCATTCCTAATGAGCCTGCCAAGCCTCGGCGAGGCCGCCACGACCCAGCGTCCGCGTCAACGGTTGATCGTCATGTTCAGCCCCAACGGCACGATCCCGAAGCATTATTGGCCGGACCAAACTGGTGCCGATTTTGCGCTTAAGCCCATCCTCAAGCCGTTGGAATCATTCCGCGACAAAATGCTCGTGCTCAAGGGCGTACACAACCGCGTGCGTGGCGATGGCGACAGCCACATGCGCGGCATGAGCTGCCTGCTCACCGGCATTGAACTGTTCCCCGGCAACATCCAGGGAGGTAGCCACACCCCCGCCGGCTGGGCCAAGGGCATCTCCATTGATCAAGAGATCAAAAACTTTTTGCAGTCCCAAGCTACCACGCGCACGCGCTTTGGTTCACTGGAGTTCGGCGTAGGTGTGAGTGATCGCGCCGATCCGTGGACGCGCATGAGCTACGCTGGTCCCAATCAACCCGTGGCCCCGACCGATGATCCGTATCGCATGTACCAAAAGCTATACGGCAACCTGCGTGACAAAGCCGCTTTGCAAAGTGTGCTCGGTACGTTGCAGGAGGATTTTAAGAAACTCGGCGACCGAATTAGCCCCGCGGACCGCGCGTTGCTCGAGCAGAACGCCAAGTTTGTCGCCGAACTAGATGCCGAATTGGCGGCCGATCAAGGTAAAAAATATCGCGCCCAACCGCCCGCCCTTGAGTCTGGTGTGACCAACCAAAACGACAATCTGCCCGAGCTGAGCCGCATGCAAATGGAGCTGTTGATTAACAGCTTCGTCAACGACTTTGCCCGCTTGGCCACCCTTCAATTCACCAAATCCGTTGGCGGCGCCCGAATGAACTGGCTGGACATCAAGGACAACCACCACTCCCTTTCCCACGAGCCAGATAAAAACGCTACGGCCGTCGACAAGCTCACGCGTATCAACACGTGGTTTGCTGGCGAGCTGGCCCACTTGGCCAAGCGCCTGTCAGAGACCCCCGAACCCGGCGGAACCGGCAGTATGCTCGACCACACCACCATCGTGTGGACCAACGAACTCGGCAAGGGCAACAGCCACACGCTCAACGATATCCCCTTCGTGCTGCTCGGCGGCGGACTTGGCTTCCAAACCGGCCGCTCGCTGCAATTCAAAGGCGTGCCGCACAACCGCCTGCTGCTTAGCCTCGCTCACGCCTTCGGCCACAAGCTCGAGACCTTCGGCAACCCAACGCTCTCCAAGGACGGCCCGCTGGCACTGAGCTAGCGACCACACGGTTATCTTCCATTGCCCGAATAGCACGCCAGTGCTAACGTCCAAGTCACGTGCATCGTTGGCTGGCCATTTTGCTGCTAAACACCGCTCTACTGGAAAGCGCGCCGGTGAAGGAGTTGCCGTGGTCTTTTCTGCCGCTGAAAGAGCAGACGTTGCCAAAGGTGCAGCAAAAAGACTGGCCACAAAAGCGGCTGGACCACTTCATCCTCGCCGGGATTGAAGCGCAAAAGCTCAAGCCCGCTGCACCAGCTGATGACCGCGTGCTGGTGCGTCGGCTTTATTTTGACCTCATCGGTTTACCGCCAACTCCGGAACAGCTCGCCGACTTTCGCAAGCGTGCAGTCGTTAATCGGCAATCGGCAATCAAAACTGAAATCAACACCCTCCTCGCCTCACCTCATTACGGCGAGCGTTGGGCGAGGCATTGGCTGGATTTGGCGCGGTACACGGACAAGACCGCCAGTTGGCTGAACTCCACCGCTTCGGCCTGGCGTTATCGCGATTGGGTGGTCGGCGCGCTAAACCGCGATCTGCCGTACAACCAATTCGTCAAGCAACAGCTCGCCAATGACCTCATCCAAGGCAGCAATCCCAAGGACAACGCCGCACTCGGTTTCCTCGGCCTGAGCCCGACCTACTGGAAGGAACTGCAACTGCCGCCGGAGATCATCAAAACCACCGTGGCCGACGAATGGGAGGAGCGCATGGACGCCGTCGGCCGCACCTTCCTTGGCCTCACGCTTGGCTGCGCGCGTTGTCACGATCACAAATTTGAGCCCGTCACGCAGGCGGACTACTACGCCATCGCCGGCGTGTTCGCCAGCGTGCGAATTGCCGATCGGCCGATGGTTTCGGATGCACTTTGGAGCGAGGTGTCCAAAGCGCGCACTCAAGTTGCCGCACTGGAAAAGCAGTTGGCTGAGTTGAAAAAGAAAAAGCCCGCGCCCAAAGCGACTGGGGTAAAAACGCCCGCCTTCGCGTCCGGCACGGCGGCTGCGATTGGCCAGCTGAAGCCGACGTTGTACGAACCGCTCAACACCAAACCGACCAAGCTGACCGTGGAAAATGGCGTGGCCATTTCATCCGGAAATTTTGCTCAATTCACCGCCGGCCGGTTGCATGCCAAGCTACCGGACTTGGGCACGGCGTACACGGTGGCGTTTTGGTTCCGGAATGATCTGGCCAATAACGCGCGGCCGGTGACCGGTTACCTCTTCTCGCGCGGGACCAATGGCGCAGCGCGCGCGCCGGGCGATCACCTCGGCATTGGCGGCACTTCCACGCAGGCCAACGGCAAATTGTTTTTGTACAGCGGCGACGTGGCGCGCGGACATCTTGGTGGCAAGACGGTCATCGCGCCGGGCACATGGAATCACGTGGTATTCGCGCGCAACGGCAACCGCGTGACCGCTTGGCTGAATGGCGTGGCGGAACCGGAATTTTCCGGCGGCCTCAAGTCCACCGCCAATGGCGCGAAGGAATTCTTCCTCGGCGGCCGTAATGAGCGCTTTGCGCTGATGAAGGGTCGCCTGGCGCACGCGGCGTTTTTTAATCGCGCCGTGAGTGCAGCAGAAGCGAAGCAACTCCATGCCGCGGCTGGTTTGCCGGTGGGCCCGGTGAAGGCGCCATTGGAAAAGGCCGCGCCCGTCGTGGCGACCACGGACCCGAAAGCCGCCATCACCAAGCTCGAACAACAAATTGCAGCCATCAAAAAATCCACACCGCATTACTCCGTGCCGATGGTCAACGGCGTGGCCGAGGCGGCGTTGTTTGTGAACGCCGCCAAGGGCAAGCACGGCACGACGCTGGACTATAGCGCAGGCAAGGCGCGTGACCTGAAAATTCACGAGCGCGGCAACCCCAACGTAACCGGCGCGGTGGTACCGCGCCGTTTTCTCGGCGCATTCCCCATGCCGACCCAGACTCCGCGCTTATTCAAGCGCGGTAGTGGCCGATTGGACTTAGCCGAGGCGATGGTAGAGGAAGGCACGCCTTTGGCCGCGCGCGTGATGGTCAATCGGATATGGCAGCATCATTTCGGCCGCGGATTGTGCCCCACGCCGAGTGAGCTGGGGCATTCCGGCGAACCGCCGACGCATCCGAAGCTGCTGGATGATCTGGCCGTGCGATTTGTGAAACACGGCTGGTCATTCAAGTGGCTGCATCGCGAAATTTTGAATTCCGCCACATGGCAACAGAGCATTGATAATCCCGCTGCGCATAAGACCGATCCCGCGAATGAACAT
>WTHG01000125.1 GCA_011523245.1 Verrucomicrobiales bacterium
CCTTAGGGTTCGGCGACTTGATCTCGAACCGCTCGCGCCGCGTGTTCTCGCCGAACATTTGACCGCCTTTCGATTTCAAAAATCCATTGCGATAGCGAAAGCCTATCTGCCAACCGGCCTCCGTGGCGTGCCCGGAAGTGATGAACAGATCCGGTTGATAATCCGAAAGCACCTTGGTGAACGCCTCGGTCGTGTCATCCGGGCCGCGCAGCAGCTCCGCCTTGCCGCCGGGTCGTTTGCGCACGTGCTTGTTCTTCACCAACTCGTCGTACCACAACCCCTCCGTCACGCACTCCAGCGCGATCTCCGTACCGGACGCCACCTTGCGCACCGTCAGCGGCTTGCTGTGCTTGGCAATCGCCAGCGCGTTGGCCGCGTTGTAGCCGGTGAGGATGCCCCAAAATGTGTCCGTGTACGGATCCTCATCCAGCTGCCGCGTGAGCTGATGCACCCGCGCCACATATGCGCCCGTCGCCTCCTCCGGCGTGGCCACAAAACAGGTGTACCGCGGGAACTGCCCGCGCAGTTTGCCGAGCACCCCGGCCACGTCGCCTTTGTGCGTGATCAACTTTGCATCGTGTTTTTCGATGAGCGCCTGCACCACCGGCCGCCAGTCCTTGTTCGCCCGCGTGGCTTGGGACACCACCACCGCGTAATCACCCGCCAGTGCCGAAGTGGCCAACGTCAGCGCGAGAATACCTGTTTGAATGTACGTTCTCATTTTTTGAAAATTGCGATCACCGGATAATGGTCGCTGATCGTTTCCAACACCGCCGGTTCACGCAACACTTTGGCTGAAACACAGCGCTTCGCCAAGCCGGGAGTGGTGAGGATAAAATCGATGCGCTCCAGAAACCCGCGCTGCAATTCCGGCGTTTTCACATGGCCGAGCACGCGCGACGGAAATGAGCCCAGCGTGAGTCCCTGCGCGTAAGTGGGCTGCGGGTGTTTTTTGTCGAACTCGTCCCGCACCAAGTCGCGCAAGGGCGCCTCAAAAATGCGACTCATAATCGGGAACGTGTATTTGCCCTCCACAATAAACCGATCCTCCGGACGCTTCTTCGCATCGCCCGGCCCGCGCCGATTCAGCAACGGCTGCTGCCGGTCCAGCCACGCCTTGTCGCTCGCCGCATGCGCATTGAAGTCTCCCATCAAAATCACCTCTCGCCCTTCCTTGTGCAGCTTCATCACCAGCGCGTGCAACTGATTCGCCTCCCCCATCTGCTGCCGCACCCCGCCCGGCCACAGGTGGCACACAATCACATCCAGCCCCGCCGTCCGGCAATGCAGGTACCCGTGCCAAAACCCTTTCGTCTGCCGCGCGATCACCTCAATCGGCGTCCGGCTCGTCAGCCCAATATTATACCCGCCGCCCTTCAACGCCGCCGCATGCGGATGCTTCCAGTCTACCGCCAATTTTTTCAACTTCGCCTCATTCCACCCCACCAACTCCTGCCACCCCGCAATGTCGGGTTTCATCGAATTCACCCACTTCACACAATCCGTATAACTCCGCCCTCCGCGATGGCTGTTAAACACATTATAATTCAGCACCACCAACCGCTCCGCACCGGAAGCAGTGAACGCCAGCAATCCCATCAGTAAAACGATCTTCATTTTTTAGGGTCGATCTCTTTCAGCCACTGCCAAGCCAGCAACTGCATGCGTGGCAGATGGAACGGGCCCTTCCAAAGGTTGCCCTTGAGCGGCACGGAAACGCGGCCATCGCGGTGGAGGTAGCCGAACCATTCGCCATGCTCGGCATCCGGAAAATGCGCGTAAGCCCAGTCATGCACTTGGCGATGCATTGCCTCGTAACGCGCATCGCCCGTCATCAGGTGCGCCAGCAATGTGGCGAGAATGGTCTCGTTGTGCGGCCACCAGAATTTCATGTCATGCCAGTACTCCTGCACCGGTTTGCCGTGCACATCGCGAAAATAAAAGATACCGCCATGCTTCTCGTCCCAACCACGGGCCCACATCCAGTCAAGCATGCTGCAGCCCAGCTCGGTTAATGCCGGATCATTACCACGATGCCGCGCTTCGTTTAGGATAAACCACGCTCCCTCGATCGCATGACCAGGATTGAGCAGTCGCCCGTCAAAATGGTCGAGCACCTCGCCATTCGGCCCAACGGTCTCCATCACGCATTCGAGTTCCGGCTTCACAAAGTCGCGCTGGATTTCCTCAATGCACGCGTCGATATCCGCATCGAACGAATCATCGCCCAAGCAAGTGCGCAGTTCCTGCGCCGTTGCCAATGAAATCATCGGCACTCCCATGCCTTTCGCCGGCCGAGTGGCTGCAAATTTCGGATCCACTCCGGCGGCAAAGCCGGCTCTGGCTGTCGCGTAAATCTCACGTGCCCGATCTGCAAGCCGCGCCTCGCCGGTTGCTTTTGCGCAGGCCGCGTACGCAATCGCCCCGAATGTTTCCGTGAAAAAATACCGCCGTTTGCGAATCGGCGCACCCTCACGCGTTACATGAAACCACATCCGCCCGACTTCACCGGGCACGAAGCCATGTTGTTCGATAAACTCCAGCCCATGCCGTGCCCCCGCCAGCCATTCATCGCGCGGCTCCACCGTATTGTACAAAGTGGCAAGCAACCAAGTGAACCGACACTGCTGCCACATGCCTTTGTCGGTGTCCAGCAGACTGCCATCGCGATTCCGCGCGATCATGAATCCGCCGTGTTCCTCATCTACACATCGCGGCAGCCAAAACGGCAGCGTGTCCTCCAGCAACCCGTCGCGATAGATGGCGATCAGTTCAGCTCGTCGCTGCGCGTTCATGAATCCAATCAAAAAAGCCCATGGCTTCCAGCTCACTGCGGAGTTTTTCTCGGTCCGCATCAGAACCCTGTGGCAAAGGTGGCCGGGCTGGGCCGCAGTCTACACCCACCATCCCCATCACCGCCTTGGCCGAGTGCATGTAGCCATGGGCAGCAATCGCCTCGATCATCTTCCACGAACGCGCCTGCCATTTGCGGGCGGCGTCCATATCACCCGCTGCGTGCGCCTCCATCACTCGATGATAAATGCCCGCGGCAAAATTGTAACTACTACCGATAGCCCCGCGACAACCCAGCTCCCAGCCATCGATCATTTTCTCATCGCACCCCCATAGCATGTCCGGCGCGTCATCCATGGCGAGGATGCGTGCAAGCTGTTCACAGTCGGGATTGGTGTATTTCACGCCCACAAAGCCGGGCAACTCAGCCGCCGCCCGCTGCACAAATTCAGCCGTGTCAATCGTCACCCCGGTAAAACCCGGGATGTCATAAAAATAAAACGGCATTCCTGCCGCCGGTTCCACAATGCGCTTGAACCAATCCAGCAACGCCGCCGCATCAGCGGGCTTAAAAAAGTTCGGGGCCATCGCACTGATGGCATCCGCGCCCGCTTCCCGGGCGGCAGCCGCCAAAGCGCAGGCGTCCGGCAGATTGTTATGACCAATATGCGCAATGAATTGCACACCCTGCGCCGGCGCTGCTTCACCCCAGGCTGCGAACAAATCCGCCCGCTCCGGGGTGGATAATGAATGACTTACGCCCGTCGTGCCGGCCACGAACGCACCGGCCACCCCATTGGCCGCCAAGTGAG
>WTHG01000305.1 GCA_011523245.1 Verrucomicrobiales bacterium
TTGATGGAATATCTCGCCAACCGTATGGGCCTGATCTTCATGAAGATCAACGGCCCGGCGCTCGGCCATGAGGTGACCTCACTCGATCCCGAGGAGGCGCCCAACGCCGGTGCCCGCGAGGAGGTCAAGAAGCTCAACCTCGCGCTGGAGATGGGCGACAACGTGATGATCTACGTGGACGACATCCAGCACTGTCATCCGGAGTTTCTGCAGAAATTTATTTCACTTTGTGACGCCCAACGGAAGATTGAGGGCGTGTGGCGTGGTCAACCCAAGACCTACGACATGCGCGGTCGGCGCGTGGTGGTGGTGATGGCCGGTAACCCCTACACTGAGAGCGGCGAGAAATTCCGCATCCCGGACATGCTCGCCAACCGTGCCGATACCTACAATCTCGGTGACGACATGAAAGGCCGCGAGGCCGCGTTCTCCGGCAGTTACATTGAGAACGCCATCACCTCCAATCCCGTGCTGCAACCACTTGCCAAGGCCGCGCAGAAGGATATTCAGGCCTTCATCCGGATGGCCGAGACCGATCAGCGCGAGGGCATCGAGCTGCAGGGCAATTTCTCCGCCAACGAACAGGAGGAGCTGATCAACGTGATCAAGAAAATGATCACGCTGCGCGACGTGGTGTTGAAGGTCAATCAGCTGTACATCGAGAGCGCCGGTCAAGCCGATGAATTCCGCACCGAGCCTGCGTTCAAGATGCAGGGTTCCTACCGGAACATGAACCGCCTGGCGGAGAAGGTCCTGCCCATGATGAACGAGCAGGAACTCATGGACCTTGTGCTCGACCACTACAAGGGCGAGAGCCAAACACTCACCACCGGTGCCGAGGCCAATTTCCTGAAATTCAAACAGCTCATCGGCGTGATGACCGACGAGGAAGCCGAGCGCTGGGAAGAAATCAAACGCACTTTCGGTCGCAATCAATACCTTCAGGGCGGTGACCAAAACGACCCCGTCAGCCGCGTCGTCAGCCAGTTGTCGTTGTTCAGCGGCGGTTTGGAATCCATTCAGGACACGCTGAAGGAGGAACTTTCACGCGAACGCACCACAACGATCGACACCAGTGGCCTCAGTGAAGATTTGGAAAATCTGCGGCGAACCTTGGCCGAGGGTTTGTTCAGGACACCCGCCACGAGCGGCGGTTCCGAAGATGGCGCTGCGCCGGAAAGTGGCCCGGTTGCCGAACACTTGGCTCGGCTTCAGGGGGCGTTGGAAAAGTCACTTGAGAATTCCGGAGCCGTCGCGGAGGCGTCACGCGAAAATCAGAATCAAGTAATGGAGCGTCAGCAGGCGATGCTGAATTACATCAGCGAGAGTAACCAAACGATGCTTCAGGCGATTCAGCAATCACAGGAGAAGGCGCAGGCCTCGCAATCGCAAGCCGTCATGGCGAACATGGTCCAGTTGCTTTCCGCCAGTCACGAGCGGCATCGCGAGCTGCAGGAAAAGTTGGCGGCCGCGCAGCCATCCGAAGTGGTGGTGGATGTGAGCAAAGAGATGGTCGCCGACAGCGATGCCCTCATCCAGCAGCTGCTTGCTCAGTTGCAGGCAGCTCAAGCGCAATCGCCCCAACAAGGTGAGGCCGGACAGCCGCCGGTCGAGTCACAGGAATAAGGCGCGTCCCTTATTTGCTGCCCGGAAAGGAAACGTCCGGGAAGGAAATGTCCGGGAAGCTCGTCCACTTGTCGTCTTCGGGATCCCGGACACTGGTTGTCACCGTGGGAGCAGTGAATTTTTCTTCGGCTTCTTCCGGACCTGCTTCGGCCTCTGATTCCTGTGGGAGCAACGGAGGAACTTCCCACGGAGTTGCCACGACTGGGGTTGGCTCGGGTTCCGCCTCTTCTTCTTCGATAGAGGCGAATGCTGAAGGTCGGCTGACAAACGAAGAGCTGCTGCTGGTGAACGGGGAGCTGGAGGTAAACGAACTGCTGCTACTGCTGGATGATCCACTGGCCGCCGGTTCAGAGGATGTTGAGCTGCCCGCGGCGTTCTTGTCGGCCCACAATACGTGCACGGCCGGCACCAGCCCCATCTCGATGTGCACTTCGCTAAAGGTCAATCGGCGCAGGTGTACCTTGTCTTCCAAGGCCTCCGCCTTGAACAGGGAGGTAAGCACCGTGCGCAAAATCTTGTTGTCCTCATGCTGTTTGAGTAGACGTTCTTTTTTGCGGGAACCAATTTCGGATTCGCGTTTGAGCACAGCCACCACTTTGGGGTTGAACCCCATCTCCAGTTCCACAGCGGTTAACAGGTAGCCGGCTTCCTTGAAGACGCGTTCGAACTCCTGGATTTTCTCCAGACTCTCCATCATTTTCTCTTCACTGTCGGCCTTGAGATCCTCGACGGTGCCTTCGACGTCTGCACGAATATCGCGGATGGTTTCCGCGCCTTCCTCGATCATGGCGCGAATCTCTTCCGCCTTGGTTTTATAAGTGGTGACTTTGTTTTTCCATTTATCCAAAAACTTGGCCATGACAATGCCTTTCTCCTAGGGTTGTAATCCGAGCGAGTGGGTAGAGGCAGGATAGGGGATTGGATAGAATCAGGGAATATTATTCGCACGGATTATTCGGGTTCTTTCTTGGCGGTATTCCGGTGAGTGGTTAGGATGGGTGCCGTCCCAACGCCCCTGCAATTCGCAGGAACGCAACACCTGTAGTTATGAAAGATCACGAGGTAAAAGCTCTGTTTCAGGAAACGCTGGAAGATTACCAGCTCACCAAGAAAGAACGCAATGAAGTCCGCGATTTGCTGGATCAGGTTCGCGGCGATGAACAACGGCGCGCGTTATACCGCAGCATGGCCTTCGATGCCGCCCGCGAAGCGTTGGCCAAGGCGGATGGCGGCCAGCGCTTTCAGGTGATCGATTGGCTGGAGGGTACGGTGAAAACCCTGCATCCGGCCGAGAATCTGCCCGCTGGAGGGAAGCGCGAAAACGCTGCCTCCTTCTTTAGCCCGGACGATAATTGTGTGGGTAAAATTACAGAAATGTTTGGTGCGGCCCGTGCCTCGGTGGATGTGTGCGTGTTCACCATTACCGACAACCGGATCGTGGATGCCATGGACCGCGCGCATCGCCGGAATGTGCAAATCCGGGTGATCAGTGATGACGACAAGGCCATGGACGCCGGTTCCGATATCGATCGTCTGGAGCGGATGGGCATTCCTGTGCGCGTTGACCGGTCCGAACATCACATGCACCATAAGTTTGCCATCTTCGATAAATCAAAGCTCCTCACCGGCAGTTATAATTGGACCCGCTCGGCCTCACTGCACAATGAGGAAAACTTCGTGATCACGACCGATCGCGATTTGCTCAAAGACTTTACGCGCATGTTCGATAAGCTGTGGCGCGATTTTAGATAGATCATGAGCCAACCCCGCCATCAACCGCGTAATCCGCCCGACGTCAAGTTGCGGCTGCGTTTGCCGACTGATGGCTCAGTGGATCTAGATAAGCTCCGCACGGCACTGGAAGCCCAGTTGAAGACAGGAACGGCTTCGGCGGTGGTGGAACCGGTTCAGGTTGAGGCGCCGAAAGTTCTCCCGGAATCAGAAGTTCTGCCACAGCCTGAACCGG
>WTHG01000500.1 GCA_011523245.1 Verrucomicrobiales bacterium
CGTTAAAGGCGGTCCGTGCTGATGAAAAACGCCGGCAACAATTTTTGGCCGATATGGATCGTTTGGCCCCTTCATCCTTGAGTGCGGAACAGCATCTTGATCGGTTGGCAGTGCGGGCCATGCTGTTGGCGGAGTGCGAGGATTTTGATCGGGGAATCCATCGGCTTGACCCGAATGCGGTCGATCACGTTTTTGGAGCGTTGCTACATGAATTACAACGAGGTGAAGATCAGCCGGCCCGGGCACGGCGTAATGTGCGGGCGTTGTTGGAGCAAACGCCCAAATACTTGCGCCAAGCGACGCGGTTGGTTGATCGGCCTGAACGTGTTTGGCGGAAAGTAATGGATCAAACCGTGGCTGGCGCGGGAGCGTTGTTTGAGGCGGTGAGTTCCTTTATGGGGAACGATGCTGGGCGCTTAATAACCGCAGCTCAGAAAGCTGTTGTTCAATATCATGCTCAGGTGATGTCGCGGCCGTTGGCCCCGAGGAACTCGTTTGCCTTGAGAGCAAATCGGCTACAGCGGAGAGTTCATGATGAACTAGGGCTCGATTATACTTTGGGACAGGTGGAGGCGCTAGCATTGAGCGAGGTGGATCGGATAGGTGGTTTGTTGTGTAAGGCTTGTGCCAAATACGGGCGCGATCAATCAGCAGAGACCATCATCGAAAAGGCGCGTTCGGAATGGAACCCTGGGGGCGAATTGTTGGAGGTGTACCGTGCAGAAACGAATCGGGTGGCGTCGGGTTTCCGCAAGGCCAAGGCGGTGAGTTTTCCGAAGGGAGATGAATTACAGGTGCGTTTGGTGCCAGAATTTATGCGGCACTTGTATCCAACGGCGGCGTATTCCTCACCGGGGCCATTTGAGAAAAGGCAGCGCGGTATTTTCTGGGTCAATGATTTATCTCTGGCGAAATCTTCGGCCGCTGAAAAATTATCCGAAGTACAACAACATTTTGGTATCTCGCTTACAGCAGCTCATGAGGCGTATCCCGGTCATCATTTGCAATTTGTCACGGCCAACAGTCACGCGCGCAAGTGGCGGCCGCTTTTTGCGCATGCCGTATTTTACGAGGGTTGGACATTGTGGTGTGAACAGATGATGACTGATCTGAAGATTGACCGCTCACCGTGGACGGCAATTATTCAATTGCATGACGCCTTGTGGCGAGTGCATCGGATATTGGTAGATTTGCGCCTGCAAACAGGCCGGTACAGTTACGAGCAGGGCGTGAGGCATTTAATGAAACATATTGGTTTCACCAAGGCGCGGGCCGAGGCGGATGTGAACTGGTATACCAGTGCTCCGGCCGTGCCGATGAGCTATTGGTTGGGGCGGCTGGAAAATGCCCGTTTGCACAAGCGCCTGGTTGAGGGGCGCGGGTGGAGTCTCAAGCGGTTTAACGATTGGCTGTTGTCGCACGGCACGCTGCCGCAAAGTTGGCTGGAAAAATACATGCTCGATTAGCGAATCGAATTTGCAAATTGCCCGCGATTTGCGACATTCCGCGGATGGAACTACTTCCGTTTGGTGATTTGCCTCCGTACAAGTCGCGCACCTTTGTGCCGGCCGATTTTAAGGTGTCCGGTTGGAACGTGATTGAGCCGTTGTTTGATCAGCTGGAAATTGACCTAAATGCCTGTGACACGTCAGAAACGTTAGAGGAATGGCTGCTTAAGATTAGCGAATTGGGTGCGATTCTAGATGAAGATGGGTCGCGGCGATATATTGCGATGACTTGTCACACCTCTAAAGATGAGGCGAAGGAAGCCTATCTTGATTACGTTGAAAATATTGAGCCGCATTTAAAGGAGCGGTTTTTTCAATTGGCCAAAAAATTTGTAGCTCATCCGCATCGCAAAGATTTACCAAAGGAGCGTTATGAAATATTAAATCGAGACTGGCAATCCATGGTCGATTTATTCCGCGAAGAGAACGTGCCGCTTGAGACGGAGGAATCGAAGCTGGGTCAGCAATACCAGGAAAAGATGGGGGCACTCACCGTGGAATTCCAAGGCGAGGAAAAGACGCTGGTGCAAATGGGGGTGTACTTGCAGGAGACAGACCGAAACGTGAGGCAGCAAGCTTGGGAGTTAGTTGCTAATCGGCGTCTTGAAGTTGCGGAGGAGTGTGACCGGCAGTTTGATGAACTGAAGGAATTGCGAATCCAAATTGCTGGTAATGCAGGGTATGGGGATTACCGGGATTTTAAACATGTCGCTAAAGGTCGGTTTGATTACCAGCCGGAGGATTGCTTCAAGTTTCATGAAGCCGTTGAGAAGGTGGTGATGCCTGTTTACAATGAACTGCTGGCGGACCGGCGTTCAAAGCTGGGATTGGATCAGCTGCGCCCATGGGACACTTCGGTGGATCCGGATGGGGCGGAGCCGCTTAAGCCCTTTAGTGAAGTCGAGGATATGGTCGCCAAGACCAAGGGTATTTTTGATCATGTGGATGGTGAACTGGCCGCAGGTTTTCAAACAATGCGAGACCAGAAATTGCTCGATTTGGCCAACCGCAAAGGTAAGGCGCCTGGCGGCTATCAAAGCAGCCTGCCGGAAGCTCGTCTGCCTTTTATTTTCATGAACGCCGTGGGCTTGCAGCGCGATGTGGAAACATTGCTGCACGAGGCCGGGCATGCTTTCCACACCTTGGCGGCGCAGGGCGAAGATATTCATGAATACCAACATGCTCCTCTGGAATTTTGCGAGGTGGCCTCGATGAGCATGGAATTGGTGGGGAACGAGCATTTGGAGGAATTTTATTCCAGCGAAGATTGTGTCCGAGCTCGCCGACAGCATCTTGAGGGGATCATAAGTTTGTTCCCCTGGATTGCCACGGTAGATGCATTCCAACACTGGATTTACACGCACCCGGCACACACCGTGGAGGAGCGTGATGCGGCTTGGAACGGACTCCTGGATCGTTTTGGTGGAGATATTGATTGGAGCGGTTTCGAGCTGGCTCGCACTAAAATGTGGCATCGCCAAAGTCACATCTTTCTAGTGCCGTTTTATTACATCGAATATGGTATTGCTCAACTGGGTGCTTTAGGCGTTTGGAAGAACAGTAAATCGGACCGGGCACAGGCCTTGGCAGATTACAAGCGCGCCTTGGCGCTTGGCGGGTCTCGGCCCTTGCCGGAGTTATTTGCCGCCGCAAATATTCCGTTCCGTTTTGATATGGAAGCATTCAAGCCGCTTGTGGAATTGGTTCAGGCCGAACTGTCAGCCTTAAAGTAAAATGCTTGATGACCGCTCATACATGCGAGAGCCGGACTGGCGCCCCGCCGCCGCACGGAGTGGCATCTCACTTTGCCTTACGTTGATAATAGTCAACGTCATTTGTTATGTGCTGCAACACACCGTGCGTGGTTTTGAGGGAGCATTGGCCCTGTTCCCGCAGCGACTTCAAGAAGGGAATATATGGGAGTTGTTAAGTTACCAGTTTTTGCATGGTGGACTGTTTCATCTGCTGATCAACTGCGCGATGATCTGGTTTGCCGGACGGCAAATTGAAGAATCCCTAGGAAAAGCCAAGTTCCTCGTTTTATATTTGGTGGCCGGCGTATTCGGGGGCCTGCTTCAATG
>WTHG01000319.1 GCA_011523245.1 Verrucomicrobiales bacterium
GATTTATCCGTAAACCGCACCCGCCTTCAGGGGATCATCGAAGGCTTCTGTCAATTTTTCCCCGCCTTCAGCCCGGACGACTTCACCGGTATCGAGCCATGGAGCGGCCTGCGCCCCTGCACACCCGACGGTCTCCCCTGTATCGGCACCATCCCCGGAACTACCAACGCCACCGTCGCCACCGGCCACAACATGCTCGGTCTCAGCCTGGGTCCGGTGACAGGCAACTTGGTGGCGGGTCAAATTATCGGTCAATCATCTCCGCCGTTTGATGCAGCGCGCCTAGCCGCGGGACGTTTTCAGTAAAAGGGCTTGTGCGCGGGCCGCGTCGGCGACAGGCTTAGGCACGCATGAAAGCATGGACTCGCATTTTCCTGTTGGCTGCCGTTCTGCCGTTGGCACTGTCGGTTGTAGCCGGTGAATTTTCCGTAGAAAAAAACAAAACCGGCGTCACCGTAAAATATGATGGTAAGCTGCTGACGCGTTATGTGATCGGGCAATCGAACAAGCCGTATCTCTGGCCGATTATTGGGCCGAGCGGTGATGAAGTGACGCGCGCGTTTCCGATGGAAAAACGCGACGGCGAACGACATGACCATCCGCATCATCGTTCCTTTTGGTTTGGCCATCAGGGCATTGGTGGGTTTGATACATGGCATGAACCAGCCAGCGGTCGGCGCACGACACTGGGCAGCACGGTGCATCGTGAATTTGTGAAGGTGCAGGGCGGCAAGTCGGCGGTGATTGTGACGCGCAATGATTACGTGGGCGGCGGCAAGAAGTTATTGGCCGATGAACGCACGCATGTGTTTCGCGTCGAGAACGGTCAGCGGATCATTGACGTGACGATCAAGTTTATCGCCGAGCATGGTGATTGTGTTTTGGGCGATAAAAAAGATGCCGGCTTCAGTGTGCGTGTGGCCACCAGCATGGATGTGGACAGCAAGAAAGGCGGCCGCCTGATCAATAGCCACGGCGTGACGGACAGGGCGGCTTGGGGCAAGCGCGCGGAGTGGGTGGATTACCACGGGCCGGTCAATGGCAAGACCGTGGGCGTGGCGATTCTGAATCACCCAAGCAGTTTCCGGCACCCCACGCCCTGGCATGTGCGCACCTACGGTCTGTTCACTGCCAACCCCTTCGGGCTCAAGAGCCTCGGTCAGGGCAAGGACGGCGCTTACACGCTCAAAAAAGGTAAAAGCCTGACCCTGCGCCATCGCGTGATCTTCCATCTGGGTGACGAAAAAGCCGCCAAGATTGCTGAGGCCTATAAAGCTTACGCGACTGAGAAGTAATGCGCGGATTGGTTTGGTTGCTTGTCTTAGCGGTAGCTCCTCTGGAGGCGGCCGTTTCTGGGGATGCTCAAATTCGTGCCCAAGCAGGTCCTTCTGAAATCGTGATTACGACCACCAGCCGGTTGGCCGGGGCGATTCATTCGCTGACCTGGAACGGACGGGAGTTTATCGACAGCACCGATCATGGTCGGCAGTTGCAGTCGGCTTCCAATTTCGATGCCGGATCGCGCTTCGTACCGGAAACGTTTAATCCCACCGAAGCGGGGTCGCGCTTTGACGGGGCCGGCCCGAAGAGTTCGAGCGTGTTGCATGCATTGACGGCGAAGGGCAGGGTGCTGCGCACTGAAAGCCAAATGGCGTTTTGGTTGAAGCCGGGCGAGAAGTCTTTTGGCAATCCGGCTAAAAACACCGCTGTCTTATCCCAGCATCTACTGAAGAAGACGGTGACGCTCGGAGTGCATGGATTGCCCCACGCCATTGGGTACGATGTGATCTTCACGATTCCTAAAGCCGAACACCATCGGTATGCGCAATTCGAGGTGGTCACCGGCTATATGCCACCCGTTTTCTCGAAATTCTGGAGTTTTGATCTGGCCACCAAGAAACTCTCGCCCTTGTCCGATGGCCCTGGTGAACAAGCGCGGCCGGTAATTTTTTCCACACCCGATGCCCAGTATGCCATGGGTGTGTGGTCGGCTCAGCAACCTTCCAAAGGTTTTGAGCAAGCAGGCTATGGACGATTCCGGTTTGAGGCGGAACAGGTCGTGAAATGGAACTGTGTCTTTCGGGAAAAGCACGAGAAGCGATTGCCTGCGGGAGATTATTCCTACCGCTGTTATGTGCTAGTCGGTTCTCTAGAGAATGTTAAGGAAACCATGACTTCCCTGTATCAAAGGTACAAGGGGAGCTGCCAATAAAAGCGTTGTAAATGAGACTGAGTTTCAATAAGTTTCCCGGCGCATGGATGAGCCACGGGACATTTGCCAATTGGCGGACGGTGAAGAAGCGCTATTGGGTGATATGAATCTGCCCGAAGCGACCGGCGATCGCTTGCGTGAAATGGGATTGTTGCCGGGGGCGACGGTAAAGCTGATTCGGCGGGCGCCCTTGGGGTGTCCTATCGAATTTGAACTGGGCGGTTCACGTTTGGCATTGCGGCGGGCAGATGCGGCGCAAATTTTCGCTCAGCAATCATGAATTCTCCCCGTACCTTTGCCTTGGTGGGTAATCCCAATACGGGCAAGACCACTCTCTTCAATGCTCTGACCGGTCTGCGCCAGAAGGTGGCCAATTATCCCGGTGTGACGGTTGAGAAAAAAACTGGCACGGGCCGCAACCGGCATGGCGAGGCATTTGCCGTCATTGATCTGCCGGGCGCGTATTCTCTGGAGCCCAAGTCGCCGGATGAGGAGGTCACGCGCGCCGTGTTGCACGGCGAACGCCCGGACACGCCGCGACCAGATGCCGTCATTTGTCTGGTGGACGCCGGCAATCTCGAGCGCCATCTGTACCTTGCCACGCAGGTGATGGAACTGGATCTGCCGGTGATTGTGGTGGTTAACAAGACTGATACGGCAGAAGAACGCGGCGTTACAGTGGCCACGAAGAAACTGGCCGAGCGCCTCGGCGTGCCGGTGGTGCCCATGCAGGCCAACGAACGTGTGGGCATGGAGGCTTTGCAGGTGGCGCTCAGTGCCGAGCCGGTTAAGGCGAACTGGAAGCCGGTGGAAGGTGATACGGCCGCACGTTACAAAGCAATTGGCAAATTGATTGAAGGCGCGGTGGCACGCGATGGTGAAGAACGTCTCACACCCAGCGACCGATGGGACGGCGTGCTGGTGCATCCGGTGTTTGGCTGGCTGGTTTTACTTGGCATTTTGGGCGGTTTGTTTTTCACGCTGTTCAGCTTGGCCGGATATCCGATGGATCTCATTGACGGCACGTTCGGCTGGCTTAGCAGTCAGGTCGAGGCCCGCATGGCAGACGGCGATCTGCGCGCGCTCATCACCGAGGGTATCATTGGCGGCGTGGGTGGCGTGGTGATTTTTCTACCGCAGATTCTCATTCTATTTTTCTTTATCGGCCTCATGGAAAACACCGGCTACCTCGCGCGTGTGTCCTTCATGATGGATCGCCTGATGGCGGGTGTAGGCCTGAACGGCAAAGCCTTTGTGCCGTTGCTCAGCTCGTACGCCTGCGCCATCCCCGGAATCATGGCCACGCGCACGATGGAAAGTGCGCGCGACCGGCTGATTACCACCCTGGTCGCGCCCATCACCAGTTGCTCCGCGCGCCTGCCGGTGTACGTCATGCTCATCGCGCTGATGCTGCCTGTGGGCACCGCCGGCCAAAAGGCATTGGTGATGCTCGGCTTATATGTGCTGAGCATCGTCGGCGTTTACGCCTTTGCCTACGTGTTCAACCGCACGCTGGACCGAAAGGAGCAGACGTTGTTCGTGCTGGAACTGCCGGCCTACCAACGCCCGAGCTGGCGTGAGATCGGCCTGCAGATGTATGACCGCGGCAAAATCTTTCTGCGACGCGCTGGCACGGTGATCCTTGGTCTTTCCATCGTGCTCTGGGCGCTGACGACTTATCCGAAGACCGACTCCGAAGACGGCAGTGAACAACTCGCTCATAGCGCCGCCGGGCGAATGGGCAAAGCCATCGAGCCGGTCATCGAGCCACTCGGGTACGACTGGAAAATGGGCATCGGCCTCGTGGCGTCATTCGCCGCGCGTGAAGTGTTTGTCAGCACCATGTCGATCATCTACACCGGTGAAGAACAGGATGAGGAAAAAACCATCCGCACGAGCATGGCCGCCGAAAAACGCGCTGACGGCCAGCCCGCCTACAATGTGCGCACCTGCCTGAGTCTGTTGGTTTTTTATGTCTTCGCCATGCAATGCCTCAGCACCGTGGCCGTGACGCGACGCGAAACCAACAGCTGGAAGTGGGCCATCCTACAGGTCGTTTACCTCACCGGCTTCGCCTATGTCGCCGCGCTGGCTACCTATCAAATCGGGGGCTTCTTCCTGTCATGAGCGACTGGCAATCATGGGCCGCTCCCGCTGTGGTGATTATCACCTTGGGCATTCTCTTATGGCGTAATTTGCGACCGAGTAAAGAGGCAAGCTGCGATGAGGAATGCAATTGCGGTAAGAAAGAGTGATTAGCAGTTTTCAGGATTGGTACTTCCAGAGCACACATTGATCTCAATAGTGGAATGGACAACACCCAAATGATCAGGGATCAATTCCTTATAGTGCCGGGCATCGCGGGGGTGGTGTGTTACAAGAGCAAGAGCGACTGAATATTTTCCGGGGCCGATTGCCCAAACATGAAGGTCGCAAATCTGGTTGTCATGGACAGATTCAATTTTTTCCCGAATGGTTTGGGAGATTTCGCGAGGTGCTTCGTAATCCAACAGCACTTTGCTGGATTGGCGGATCAATCCCCAGGCCCAGCTTGTCACCAAAATCGCTCCCAAAATACCCATGCAAGGGTCCATCCAATTCCAGCCTAGGTATTTCCCCGCCAGCAACGCGCCGATGGCGAGTATTGATGTCAGGGCATCGGCTAATACGTGTAAATAAGCCGACCGAAGATTGTGGTCATGTTGTGAATGGTCCTTATTCTCGAATCCATGACTGTGGTCATGACTATGAGAATGGCTATGGCCGGAATTACCGCCTGTGCTCAAAAGGAATACGCTGGCACCGTTTACCAGTAACCCGATTATGGCTACAAAGATTGCTGAATTGAATGCGATTTCAACCGGATTCCAGAATCGTTCCACGCTTTCCCAAGCCATCAAAAGTGCAAACCCTAACAGTAAGATGGCTCCAGTAAAACCTGCCAGCGAATTGACTTTGCCGGTGCCAAAACTAAACTTTGGATTTGCTGCATTTCGGCGAGCGTATGAGTACGCAAAAGCAGCGATTCCCAACGCGGCAGTATGCGAAGCCATGTGCAGGCCATCGGCCAAAAGGGCCATGGAACCAAACATAATTCCGCAAATGATTTCCACGACCATGGTGGTGGCCGTTAGGGCGATTACCCATTTGGTGCGCCGTTCCCCTTCTTGAGGCTGGTCTTGCCCGAAAACATGATCGTGTTGCCATGATTCGATGGAGTGCCTGTGCATGGGGCATTGAATAATTCATTATTAAGCGTGAATCAATCTTACCAATGTATGTGGTCGACTTTTGCTGAAAGCCGCGAGTAAGTTTGTGCCACCAAATAAACTATGAACGAAACGCCAAATCCAACCGATGAACCATCCGGCCAACCCGGTGGTGATGGTTTTTTTCGGTTGGCTGAGACGGACAAGACATTTGATCTACGCTGGCGGAGTGGATCGCTGAAGTACCGTGATTTCAAATTGCTTAGCGAAGGTGGCATAGCGAAGTTGTACTCAGTTTTTGATGAAAATCTGCGGCGTACGGTTATTTACAAAACTCTGCACGATCACTTGCGCGAGGATGAAATCGAGACACAGCGGTTCCTGCGCGAGGCACGGGTTACTGCCAACATCGCCCATCCCGGCACCGTGCCGCTGTACGAACTTGGGCGCGATCGTGATGGTAATTTGTTTTTTACAATGAAACACGTGCGCGGCCGGGACCTGCGCAACATCATTGATGCCCTGCACGAGGGGGATGCCGCCACAACCACCGCCTTTCCGTTGCCGACGTTGGTGGACATCCTCATTCGTGCCACCGAGACCGTTGCCCACGCCCATTCGCGCGGCGTGATCCATCGTGACCTCAAGCCGGCGAATATTTTGACCGGCCAATTCAGCGTCACCTACGTCATCGACTGGGGCCTCGCCAAGGTGTGGGGCGAACCGGACATTGCACATCCCGAGATGGGCCACGATGAAGACCCCGCCCTCACGCCGGTGGGTCGCCGCTACGGCACACCCTTTTACATGGCGCCCGAGCTGGCCCGCGGCGACGCCCACATTGATGGCCGCGCCGATGTCTTCAGCCTCGGCCTCATCCTTTACGAAATCCTCACTCACCGCCAACTCATCAACGGCGAGACCATGCAGGAAGTCGTCGACAACCTCCTCAATCAACCGTTTCCCAAACCCAGCGAGGCCGCCCCGCAAAATGACATCCCACCCGCCCTCGAAGCCATCTGCCTGCGGGCGCTGGAGAAAAGGCCCAAGGATCGTTATGCGGATGTCGGTTCCCTGCTGGAAGCCTTGCGTGATTTACGCGAGGCGTAAGGTTGCCTTAGTCATGGCCGTGCTTTAGCCTGCGGCATGCATTCCCTATTGCGTGTGGTCCTATTTCTAGTGTTGGTCTTGCAGTTTAGTTTCTCGGTAGAAGCCCAGAAAAATCCTAAACCGCCTCGAGCGAATGATGCGAAAAATACGCAGACAGGGAAGAAGCCGCCCTTTAAGGATCCGGAGTTGGCGCGGTATGCGATTTTTGAAAAATCGGCACCGCGGCCAGAGGCAACCGAGCCGGTGCGGACCGTGCTGCCTTTGAAGCTGGGGAAGGGGGCGCGGATTGCGTTCATTGGCAATACACTGCTGGATCGGGCACAGCATTTCGGGCATTTCGAGGCGGCACTGCAGCAGGCGCATCCGAAGGCGGAACTGGTGGTGCGCAATCTCACGTGGGCGGCGGATCAACTGGGCACGGAGCCGCGTCCGGCGAATTTCGCGGATGTGGAACAGCACCTTACCATTGCCAAAGCGGATGTGATCTTTGCAGCGTACGGGTTCAATGAATCGTTTGCGGGTGAGTCAGGCTTGCCGGAGTTTCGCCAGAAACTTTCCACATACGTGGCGGGTTTGAAGGCGAAGGCGTTTAATGGTGAGGGTGGGCCGCGGATTGTGTTGGTGTCGCCGATTGCTAATGAAAACGTAAAGGGCGTGGCGGCTGCGGATCGCAACAATAAGAACATTGCGGCCTATACCAAAGTGATGCGCGAGGTGGCGGCGGCGCAGGGGGTGGGCTTTGCGGATGTGTTCACGGCCACGGAGTCGGCGATGGCTTCGGGCGGCACGGACCTGACGATCAACGGCTGTCACCTGAACGAGGCAGGATACAAGGTATTCGCGGAGACGTTGTTTGCGCAGACCTTCGGCGGCAAGGCACCGGCGGCGAACGAGTCGGTGCGCGCGGCGGTGATTGAAAAGAACAAGCAGTTCTTCCGGCGATATCGGCCAGTGAACACGTTTTATTACACTGGCGGCCGCAATCGCAGCTACGGTTATTTGGATTTCCTGCCGGCGATGCGCAACTTCGACATCATGGTGCAGAACCGCGACCGGCGCATTTGGGATTTGGCGCAGGGCAAAGCGGTGCCGGCGAAGATTGATGATTCCAACGTCCCTCCGTTGCCGACCACGGCAGCAAGTCGCGGGGCCAATAAATGGATGAGCCCGGCCGATGAGCTGAAGGCGTTCAAGGTAGATCCGCGCTTTGAGGTGAATCTCTTCGCGAGCGAGGAGGAGTTTCCGGAAATCGCGTGCCCCATCCAGATGCGCTGGGACAGCCAGGGGCGCATGTGGGTGAGCTGCTCGACGACCTATCCGCACGTGTACCCCGGCAATGAGCCGGACGATAAGCTGGTGATTTTGGAGGATACCGATGGCGACGGGCGCGCGGACAAGTCCACGGTGTTTGCCGATGACCTGCACATTCCGTTGTCGTTTGAGTTTGGTGATGGCGGCGTATACGTGAGCGAGGAGCCGCACATGAGTTTCATCAAGGATACCGATGGCGACGGCAAGGCCGATCACCGCGAGCTGGTGCTCACCGGATTCGGCTGCGAGGACAGTCACCATGCGCTGCATGATTTTGTGTGGAGCCCAGATGGCGATTTGATTTTCCGCGAATCCATTTTTCACCACAGCCAGGTCGAGACGCCATACGGCCCTGTGCGCCAGCAGAACAGCGGTTGGTTTCGCTTCGAGCCGCGCCTCCACAAGCTCACCAGCTTTGGCACCTACCACAGCACCAACCCGTGGGGGGTGACGTTTGACGACTGGGGTCAGCATGTGGCGAGTCATCCGATCTACGCCCAGGCCTTTCACGCACTCGATCCTGTTTACCCCAAACAACACCCGCGCCCCGCCGGTTTGCGCGCTTACAGCGGTACGTGCGGTCAGGAGTTTGTGGACTTCGCCTCGTGGCCCAAGGAGATGCAGGGCGGCTACGTGAAGGTGCGCTACAAGCCGACCAACCGCGTGGAGTTTCACAAATGGAAGAAGACGGAGTTCGGCTATGATGAGGAATATGTCGGCGACATTATTTTCTCCACCAACTTGAGCTTCATCCCAGTGGACCTCCGCTACGGTCCGCGCGGCGCTATGTATGTGTGCGACTGGTACAACCCCATCAAGGGTCACGCGCAATACTCCCTGCGCGACGAACGCCGCGACCGCGAGAGCGGTCGCATCTGGCGCATCATGCCTAAGGGCGCGAAGCTGGCCACGCCGCCCAAGCTTGCCGGTGCACCGGTAAAGGATTTGCTGAATGTCCTGAAACGCCCCGAGTACCGCTACCGTTACTGGGCCAAACGCGAGCTGCGCGAACGCCCTGTTGCCGAGGTGAAGACCGCTCTCGACACTTGGGTGAAGGCGCTCGATCCCAAGGCCGCGCGCCATCGGCATCACCAAATGGAAGCCGTGTGGATGTACCGCAACTTTGAATTAGCCAAACCCGAATTGCTCGCTGAATTATTGGACTGCGAAACCTCCGAGGCCCGCGCCGCCGCAACGCATCAACTGCGCTACTGGCATCCGCATTTCAAGGACGGCAACGCCCGCCTACGCAAAGCCGCCAATGACAAAGATCCCATCGTGCGCATGGAAGCCGCAATCGCCACCAGCTACATCGGCACCGACGCCGCCATGCACGCGCTGGCCGACACCACTAAGCATCCCCACGGCGGCCACCTCGCCTACGGCATGCGCACCGCGCTCGGCGCCTCCACGATGCTGCCGCACTGGCAGTTTAATCATCACCTCACCATGCACAACGAGCCGTTGCGTAAATTCATCAGCGGCTTTGCCAAGGGCGCGCGCATTGAGACGGATGTGAACCACTCGGCCAAGGACGCACAGTTTGATCAGCAGAAAAACCTGAAGGTCGTGCGCATCACCACCGTGAAGGAGCGCATGCTCTACGACGTGACGCGCTTTGAGGTGAAGCCCGGCCAACCGGTGAAGCTGGAGTTTATCAACCCCGACGCCACGCCGCACAACCTAGTGATCGTCAAGCCCGGCACCGGCGACGCCGTCGGCCTCGCTGCCACCCGCATGGCCGCCGATCCTGAGCTGGCCAAGAGCGGCCAATACATTCCCAAGACCGATGCCGTGTTATTCCACACCAAAATGGTCCCTCCCATCGCCGGCGAAACTCTCCGCTTCATGGCTCCGAAAACCCCCGGCAACTACCCCTACATCTGCACCTTCCCCGGGCACTGGACCATCATGAAGGGTGTGATGGTGGTGAAGTAGTTTATTTCACCAATTGCGGTCGTAGGAGCTTGGTCCAGCGGGCGTAGCCGGCTTCGTTGAGATGGAGTCGGTCGTTGATGAAGAGGGTTTCGTCGGGTTGACCGGCGGCGTTGAGGAGGGTGTCGAACATGCCTTCGACCAAGACGAGTCGGTCGTCCTTGGCTGCTTCAGCGGCGAGGAGTTTGTTGAGAGCGCGTTCGGTTTCGATGATCTCCAGACGTTTCGGGCTGGGTTTCACCGGAATGAGCACAATCTTGCATCGGGGCACGCGTTTTAAGATCCGGTTTTTGAACTCCAAAAAATCCTTCAGCACTTGGGCGGGAGGTTTCTCTTTCCACAGATCGTTGCTACCATTAAAGACAACCAGGACGGATGGCTCATAGCGCAGGACTGTTTCTTCAAGATAATGGTTGCTATCCGAAAAATGGGAGCCGCCGAAGCCACGGTTGAGTGGTTTGAGCTTGGGGAAGGACTTGGCGAGATCCCAGCGGCGGATGCTGGAGCTACCGGTGAACACAATGCCGCCTTTGGCCGGCGGATTGGCTTGGTCGGCTTCAGTGAAATTAGCGATCGCCTCAGCAAACCGTTTGGGGTCCGGGTCGGGCGTTTCGTTTTTGGGCAGAAACAACGCGAAGAGAAAACACATGGCCAAGCGCATGCCGCGATGGTTCAATGGGGGCGGGCAAAAGCAAAGCGGATTCATGAAAAATATTCTCCTTTTTCTCACGTTGGTCGGGTCATTAGCGGCAGCACCGTGGCCAATGCACATCATCGACAACACTTCACGCGGGGCCGATGGCGTGCGGTTGCTGGATATCAACAACGACAAACGGCTGGATATTGCCACCGGCTGGGAGGAAGGCGGGGTGATCCGTGCGTATCTGCACCCGGGCAACGCCGAGGTGACCGAGCGCTGGCCAATAATCGAAGTGGGTAAGGTGAAGTCGCCGGAGGATGCGGTGTTTGTTGATCTGGATGGCGACGGCGATGAGGATATCGTCAGCTGCAGTGAAGGCCGAACGCGGACGGTGCATTTTCACTGGTCGCCTCGTAATGATCCGCAGCGGGAAGTGTTGCCGTGGCGCACCCAGGCAGTGCCGGTGACAGCCGGAAAACAATCCTGGATGTTTGCTGTGCCGTTGTGGGTGGATGAAAAGGGGATGGATCTCGTCCTTGGATCGAAGGGCCCCGAGGCTTCCATCGGTTGGCTTCAGTCGCCGAAGGATCCACGTGCGGTGGGGGACTGGCGGTTTCATCGCTGGTACGATGCCGGCTGGATCATGAGCTTGATCAAGGCGGACATGGATGGCGATGGCGATCTTGACGTACTGGCTTCCGATCGGCGTAGTCGCACACCCGGTGTGTTGTGGCTGGAAAACCCCGGTGTGGCGGCGATGCAAAAAAATCCTGCGCAACTTTGGGCGGCGCACCGCGTGGGTGCGACTGGCCGCGAGGTGATGTTTATCACGCGCTCAATTCGCAAACAGTTGGTGGATCGCAAGGCGATAGAAAAAACCACCGCGATTTATGCCGCCGTGCGGCCCAATCGCATAGAGGTGTTGCGACCGGGCAAGGATGCGAAACAGCCTTGGGACGAGGAGGTCATCACTTATTCGCTCGATCGTTTTGGCACGGCCAAGGCCGCGCGCGCGGCGGATCTGGATGGGGATGGTCAGCTAGAAATTGCCGTCAGCTGCGAGAGCGCCACGGGCGATAAGAGTGGTGTATTTTATTTGAAACTGGTGGATGGCAAATGGGAGCCGCGCGACATCGGCGGGCCGAAAGGGCTAAAGTACGACCGGATCGAGCTGATAGACCTTGATGGGGACGGCGATCTGGATTTACTCACCTGTGAGGAACGCGATTTCAATGCTGTGTTGTGGTACGAAAATCCCGCGAAGTAGTTGCGCCAGAAGCCAGCCTCTGCCAGTCTTGAATTCATGACACGTCTGTTTTTCATTCTACCAGTTGTCTTCCTGTGTGCTGTTCACGCGGAGAAACCCAAACCTAAGGTGACGTTGTGTGTCGGGAATTATCAAACCGAGGCGCAGGCGGTGGAGCAGCTCAAGCGCATGGCGGCCACGCACACCAATCTCGCGGAATGGAAGGTGCGTGCGGCTGCGGTGAGGCAGCAGATTCTCACCGGCTCCCAGCTTAGTCCGTTGCCCAAGCGCACGCCGTTGAAGCCGATCCTCAAGAACAAGCGCACTTACAAGGGTTACACCGTAGAGGCGGCGGCTTTTGAGGCGCGGCCAGGATTTTTTGTGTACGGCAGTCTGTATCGGCCACTCGGTTTTAAGGGTAAACGCCCGGGCATCCTGTGTCCGCATGGGCACGCCCGTAAGAGCAGCGCGCACGGTGGCGGCCGATTGCGACCCGATCAACAAAACCGTTGCGCCACGCTCGCGCGCATGGGCGCGGTAGTCTTATCGTATGACATGATTGGCTTTGGCGATTCGGAACATTTGGGCTGGAAACACAGCCATCCGCAGGCGCTCACGCTGCAAACCTGGAGTAGTGTGCGGGCGATCGATTTTTTGGAGACGTTACCCGAGGTGGACTCGAAACGAATTGGCGTGACCGGTTGTTCCGGCGGCGGCACGCAGACTTTTTTACTGACGGCGATTGATGACCGTGTGGCGGTAAGTGTGCCGGTGGTGATGGTGTCCGCGCATTTCTTTGGCGGTTGCCATTGCGAAAGCGGTATGCCGATCCATAAGACCGAGCAACTGGAAACGAACAACGCCGAATTTGCTGCGCTGGCGGCACCTCGGCCGTTGAAGCTGATTTCCGTGGGCGGCGACTGGACCAAGAATAATCCGAAAGTGGAGTATCCGTTCGTTCGAAACATTTACAAATACTACGGCGCGATGGCGAAGGCGGAGAATACACATTTCCCCAATGAGAAACACGGCTACGAATACATCAAGCGGCAGGCGATGTATCCGTTTATGGTGAAGCATCTCGGGCTCAATCCGAACGGGGTGTTGAGCAAAAAAACCGGTGAGTACGATGAATCTGGCAACACCATCGAGACCACCGCTCAGCAACGCACGTTTAACTCGTTGGACGAATTGCCCGCGCATGCCCTCAAACCGGGTGCGCGGATTTCATTCAATTAACTATTCCTCGATCCGATACAACGCCTTGTTCGTGCGAAGGAACAGGGCGTTGCCTTCCACAGCGGCGCTGGCCATGTGCTGGCCGTCGAGCTTATTCTTAGCGATCACCTTGAATTGCTTGCCAGCCTGCAACACGGTGGTCACGCCTTCGCGGCTATGAAAGTAAATTCTCCCATTCGAGTGCGTGGGTGAGGCGGAATAATTACCGCCGATCCGTTCCACCCAGTGTTTCTCGCCGGTGTGGGCATCAAGGCAGGTGACTAGACCGCCGCTTTCGGTGATAAAATACAGCTCATCGTCGACCAACAAGGGCGAAGGTTGGGTGGATACTCCGCGGGCATAACTCCAGGCGATGTCGGGTTTGGCGGTGTTTTCATAGCGCACAGCCAACAGCTTGGCGCGCATGAAGCCGGTGCTCATGAAGATCATGCCGTGGCCGGTTACCGGTCGGGGCACGAGTGAAAACCCGAGACCGCCATACTCGACCTTCCAGAGTTCTTTGCCGCTGGCCGGGTCGTAGGCGTAGAGCCAGTTGGAGCCAGGCGACAGGAGCACCGGGCGATCCTTGATAGTGCGGATAATCGGGGTGCCGTAGGATTTTTTGAGCTGTGGATTCTCGTGCATGGTGCCGCTGCGCGCGGTGCGCCAACGCTCTTTACCGGTGGCCTTGTCGAGTGCCACCACGAACTGCTGGTCGCTGCCGTCCATGTGGAAAATCAATAAATCTTTCCAGAGCACCGGCGTGCTGCCAGGGCCATTTTCGTGCTGCACTTCCACTTCCTGATTGCGCCAAATAACTTTGCCGGCGCGGGTATCCAC
>WTHG01000168.1 GCA_011523245.1 Verrucomicrobiales bacterium
GTCCTGTTGAGCCGCTTGCAAATCAGCAGCCATTTGACCCTGGCCGCCTTGTAGGGAGGCTAAAGTAGACTGTGCTGCTCCCAAGTCGTTTGTGGCTTTGGCAAACTGGCCTTGGAGGGTTTGTATATCGTTGCTGAGTTTTTGATTGTCAGATTCCAGCTTCGAGGTGCCGCCTTTTGCCGCCTGAGCGTCGGCTTCGGCCTTGCCCTTAGCTTCCTCGGCAGTTTTCAGATCTCCCTTGATTCCCATGCCGAAGAATATCCCTGCCCCTCCTGCGAGGATATTCAGGATCAACATTATTTTGGTGACTTTACCCATAAAAGAGGCCTCCTCTCCTCCGCAAAGTACCGCCAGATAATGCCTGTGTCAATTGCTCTTCATCTCGTAATCGAGCAAATAAAATGGGTGTTATCCTATTCCTGAGGTGGAGGATTCTGAAATGGAATTGGCAGATTCCCCCCGGACGGCGGCGTGATAGCACCTTCCTCCACATCTTTGATCAATTCGGAGCGTTTTTTTAGGACGGAATCCACCGTGTAACTGCTTACGCGATAGGCATGTTTGGTAAACTTTTGCTCGTTGGCAAGTTTGTCTTTAAGTGCTTGCTGAGCCGAGGCCCATTCTTCATCCAGCTTCTTTTTATCCTCTTCAGTCTCGTTTTCGCCGGGCGTCCTTTTTTCCGGGAATTCAGCGGTAATCTTAACTGCGATAATCTTGTCGGTACCTTCATTGCTTTCGCCAACCCTCAGTGCATACTCAAATCCCTCGCTGGTGTTAATCTTGATTTGTGTGGCATTCTGCTCGAGCGCGGCTTTCTCTGCATCGTCAGCAAGATCATTAAATGCAGGGCTACTAAAAGCTGATGTGGGGGCTTGGGCGGCATCCAGTTCCTTGCCTTCGGGTAGTTTACCATCAAGCTTCCAGTCGGCCACGTCTGAGGTCTTGGTAATCTTCCATGAATTGGTGGATTCATTGCCATTGTAGATCACTTCAATCGCGTTGGGTTTTTCAATTTTAAAAAACGATTTATCCAACCAATCTGCTGGACCGGATGTGGCATTGCTAAAAGTCTGATCGACCACTGTGATTGATGTGCGGTCTCCATCGACCATGACAAAGCGCCGGTCAGGGAATCCACCGCGCCCCATGGCGGATTGCTGGTTTTCACTTCCGGGGGCACTGAGCTCCTTGCCGAGAGTCAGGGTATGAATGGAGTTTCCCTTATCGTCTCGAAATGTCACGCGTGTGCCTTGCTTTAGTCCAATGCGATTGAGTTGATCGGCCCCAGCACTTAGCTCGCGCAAGGCTTTCATTTCGGTGAATGTTTTTACGAAGTTTTCAATGCGATCTGGGTCGGCAGGATATCCTTTGCGTGAAACCACAACCCATTGTTTTTCTGCACGCTTCAAGGTTAGCGTACTGGTTTCATCGGTGATCACGATGGCGGATATTTTACTGACAGGTAAATCAGCAAGAGGTTCTTTACCTACAATGATTGTGGCGCCGCGGTTACCTCCCACCCCGCTAATATACAATAATGCAGACACCAGCAAAACGGCGAGCGAAATTATAACACCGGTATTTTTGTTCGTTTTCATTTTCAGCAGATTATTTGCGGTTACGGATTGAAACGGCCGCCCCAAAAACAGCCACAAGAAAAGGCATGCAGGCAATGCTAGCCCATTTGAATTGGTTGCGCAGGGAGTCTACGGCTATACGCCTCTCCTTTTTAATACGTCGGATTGCTTTACGGGCGCGATCCCGAGCGTCTTCCGCTTCGGCCTGGCTTTCCTCAAGTTTCTTTTGGTCCTGCTCGCTGACCTGAAGCCGAATGACACCGGATTGGCCGGATTGAATAGCGTTACGCAGTTGGTTTTGAAGTTTATCAGTCACCTCCGCTACCTTCTGATCTGCTTCTTCCAGATCTTTTTCGTGTTGCTCCAATTCTTTCTGGATATCGCGTGTAGCCTGTTCTTCAAGCTCGGTAAGCTTCTTCAAAGGCCGACTCCGGTTGGTTAGACTTCGTATACGGATTAGGTCTTCATCGCCTGTAAGGTAATCCACAAGGTTGAGTACGAAATTCAAATTGCTATTGCGGAAGCCGCGCAATTGATCGAGCTCATTTATCGTGTTGTGAAGGAAATCGGCGTCACTAACCAACACAACTACCGGATTCACATCAGCCTTAACTGATTTCAGGGAGGTGTCTGGTGGCGGGGGTGTTGTGGCGTTATCATCTGGGTTTACAGCGGGGCGTTCAGGGTCGCCATCTGGGAAGGCAGTGGCAAATTTGCCGGTCAATTTCAAAGCTAGAATGTTTGTGCCGGCTGTCGGCACAAAGTCGCTCAATAAATCGGCCTGGGATTGCTGGAAACTGGGCACAGGGAAAAGTCCCGTTGTTTTAGACGCGCTCACCAAGGCGGAATTTGTTGTGCTGTGTATCAGTGTCGTCATGGTTGGACGCACGGCATTATCTTCGACTGAAGTTTCCTGACGGAAAGCGCCAAAGTGAACTCCGGAAACGGGCCCAAGATTTTGGGTGATTGGGTCATTTTCATTGAGGCCTTCCCGTTGAATGTCCAAAGCGGTTACCCAAGATGAACCACTCCGGGGTGGTCGCAAACCATAGGTCGGGTCTACGACGACTTGCCCGCCATTGAAGTTTAAACCCCATGCCGGCAGAAGCTTGTCAAGATTTGACGAGCTGCCAGTTGGTGGGGCAAAGCCTCCCATTGGGCCCTGATCAAATGCGTGATTGGGGTCAAGAAATGCCGCTACTTTGCCGCCCTTCAGTACATATTGGTCAATGGCGAACTGGGCTTTTTCAGAGATATCTTTTGGGTGGATGACGAGAAGTAAGTCGATATCGTCGCTAATGGAATCAGCCGCCATATCCACGGTTTGTACATTGTCTCGGCCGTAAGTGAACCAGAGTTGCTGCATTAACCGCCAAGGAGGTGAAGGGCGTTGGCCGCGCTGCATTTGAGGAGGTAAATTGGGAGGGAAACCGCCAGTCAATTGCAGGGGCGACATAACGCCAATTGTTGGCGCCTCGTCATTGTCTTTTATCAATCGCGTGATGGCACCAGAGATGTCATACTCAAGTAGTGATTCGGGGCGTAAACCGCCAGGCCGTCCGCCTGGCCCCTGCTCCAGCAGATTTATAATCTCGGTGCGGTCGGCATAACTGAGGGTCAGACCGAGATAGGCATATTCGTCGAGGCCGATTTGCATTCGGGTGACGTTGTCATTTTGGGCAAGTTCTTCCTCATCAGTGTCAGGTTGAGGGTTAATTTCGTTGAAAACGAGGGAACCCGAGCTAGCTTCCTGGTATTCTTTGAGAAGCTCACTTACCCGCTCTGCGTATTGGCGAACAAAGACCGTCACGCGATCTTCACCGCGGGTGAAATATAGGCGCGCTTCGATCTTGAATGCATCCGGATCCTCGCCGCGTTCTGCTGCAACTCGTTTGAGGATGTTCTTGGTTCCGAGAGACAAGGTGTGGATTTTGTCTTCGGTGAAATCAACCTTGGCCCGCGTGGTGTAGGCAAACCCGTTTACTAGGATCAGTGCAGCAAAAAGGATGGCGACTTGCGCCCCAGTAATGCCAATGGCCTGACTGGGTTTATTTTCCTGCCCTGCCCGGATGATTGCTGTAGTGGCCACGAGAGTGACGATAATGAGCGAGACGAAGAATAGCGCATCCTTGAGATGGAATACGCCGCGTTGCAAGGCGTCAAAATGCGTCATGACACTCATGTTTGCCACCAAGCCGACGATCGCTTCATTGTCTGGGAATAACCCTTGAATAAAATCGGTAACGGGGGGGAAGCCGGCCAAAATGGTGAATAAACAGAGAACCACGGACATCACGAAGCTGATGACTTGATTACGCGTGATAGCCGAGGTCATGCAGCCAATACCCAGATAGGCGCCAGCCATCAGCGCGCTACCGAAGTAGGCACAGAGAATTGCGCCGTTATCGGGGTCCCCAAGATAAACGGGGGTTATCCAAATCGGGAATGTAAGGATCAAACAGAGGATCAGGAAGGCCCAGGATGCCAAAAATTTTCCTATCACTGCTTGGCCTGTGGTGATTGGGAGTGTGAGGAGAAGTTCCAGAGTTCCGGTGCGTTTTTCTTCGGACCACAAACGCATGGCGATGGCGGGCACAAGAAAGAGGTAGAGCCACGGGTGCCAGAGGAAAAAAGAACCTAGCGAGGCCTCATTGCGGGAAAAGAAATCTTGCCCCACCATAAAGGTGAAGAAGCCGGCGAGTAACAGAAAGATCACCAGAAACACATAAGCGACTGGCGACGTAAAATATGCACTGAATTCACGCTTGGCGACGACTAAAATATTGCGCAGTGGACTTTGGTTCATTAAGCGGCCTTCTTTTGATTGGTGTCGGATACGGTCAATTCCCGGAACAGATCATCGAGTCGATTGGTCTTGCTTTGTTTCTTCAATTCTTCGGGTGTTCCATTGGCCACTATGCGGCCCTGGTCGATTATGATGGCACGAGAGCAAGCTGCCTCTACCTCTTCGAGAATGTGTGTGGAAAAAATAATAGCTTTGGTTTCACCCAGACGCTTAATCAATTGCCGCGCATCGTGTTTTTGGTTGGGATCCAGTCCGTCAGTGGGTTCATCAAGAATCAATACTTCTGGGTCGTGCAGGATGGATTGCGCAAGGCAGGTGCGGTGAGTGAAGCCCTTTGAAAGTGTGTCTATGTTTTGGCGGCGAACGGATTCCAGGGAGCATACCTCGATTGCGTCATCCACGGCCTTGTCGCGTTCAGTTCCATCGAGCCCGCGAATTTCGGCGGCAAACCGTAGGAATCCTTGAACGTCCATGTCTGGATAAGAAGGTGCGTTTTCGGGGAGATAGCCGATCATGGATTTTGCCACCTCGGGCTCAGTTATAATACTGTGACCGCCTACGGTCGCGTCACCGCTATCAGGCGTGATATAGCCGGTGATCATTCTCATTGTGGTCGATTTGCCGGCGCCATTGGGTCCAAGAAAGCCTAGGACTTCGCCTTTTTCGACCTCAAAACTAAGGTCATCCACGGCCACGTTGGTGCCGAAGGATTTTCTGAGATTCTGAACTTTAATCATGCGTGTTGATTAACGAATTTTTACCCTGCCCCGAAAATCGGGGGCGGGATTTATACAATATGCTTGGAAGGAATCAACCCTAAGAATTGTCATTCCCAGAGTGGTTTACGATCTGCATACCCGGTCTCCAGGGTGTGCCAATGGGTGATATCGGGCTCGGTGCGTTCCCAGCAGAGAAAGACCTCGCGTTCATCGAGTAACGCAGGGAAATCAACGAGGCCTTTTTGAAGGTCTTTAATATGTATTTGGCGGTCGTGAAAGTTGCCCAGAATGGTATGCACTCGGGCCATGTCCCGGATCATTTGGTTGGGTGCCGCACCTCCTAAATCCTCGCCCTGTTTTGTGCGTGAGGCCAGTGTTTCATCCAGTTCGCGAATACGATCGCTAAGGGCGTCAATTTCCTCAAACCAGTTTCGTAAGGTGGGTAGTAAATCTCGCGCTTCCTCGACCGAGTAATGTTTGGTGTGCTGATAATCCACTGGATTATTTTAATTCCTTCAGTTTGCCCCTGATTTTGGCTTTGATGTCCTCCGGGACATCTTCAATGGCGTCGGCTTGCTTGAGGTATTTTTCCGCGCGCTTCCGGTCGTCGAGAGCGATATAAATCTCACCAAGGTGCATGAGGATTTCTGGGTCCGGCTCATCACTGTGCTTCAGGGCATTGAGTTGAATCTTCAAAGCATCCTTGAAATCACCACGGCGATAATGGATCCATGCGAGGCTGTCGAGGTAGGCTGGGTTGTCACTATCTACTTTCAGTGCGCGTCGAACGAACTCCTCAGCTTCCTTGAGGTTTTCATTACGGTCAGCCCACATGTAGCCCAGGTAGTTTAGAGCCGTGGCGTAATCAGGTTTCAGTTTGATGGATTGACGAAAATGTTTTTCGGCATCCTGATATTTCTTGGCTCGTTCGGCTGTGGAGCCGAGCTGGAAATAAAGAATGTGTGTGAGGCGTTCAGGCTCGGCTTTCTTCGCGCGAGCTTCAGCGATGAGTAGATCTTTGTGAGCCTTGAGATAGTCATTATTTTCCAGGTGAATCATGGCTCCGAAATAAGCCTGCATGAAGTTTGCCTCGAATCGGGATTCAGCTTGAGTTAGAGCATCGCGGGCCGCGTCTATTTTTTCATCTGCCAGCAGAGCTGCGACAAGATCATAATGAACTGACTCCAGCTTGCGGTTCAGTTTAATGACTTCGCGGTAATGCTTCACCGCGGTGGAATAATCCTCCTCATCCATTGCCACGGCGGCACGAAGCTGGTGGCCTTCCCAGACGCGGGGGAATTTTCGGGTTAAAGCTTCGAGGTGAGTTTTGGCTTGTTCCATGTCGCCGCCGAGCGCGTGTTCGCGGGCGGTTTCGAGCAAGACCATGGGGTTGTTGGGCAGGGCTTTTAAGAGAGCTTCCATGGCGGCGGCGGCCTGTTTGTGGGCCCCGGCGATGCGGTAGCCTCGGGCAATTTGTTCAAGGAGGAGGGGTTGCTTGGGTTTGCTGTCCCAAGCTTGGTCGAGTAGCCTGCGAATCTCGGGCTTTAGTTCTTCGCCCGATTCCCTGTCAATGGAGAGGTAGCCAGTGATCATTAGCGCGAGTTCAACTTGGAACGGAACGGTGACCCCCTCCTGAGCACGGGCTTGATCTAGGGTTTCGCGGATTTGCTTGGTGCGCTTGGCACCTTGACGCATTTCATAGCGAAAGACCTGCATAAGCGTCTTGTAGCCAACAATGGATTTGGGCGCTTTCTTAATCGCGTGATTAGCAGCAGCTTGTGCGAGATCTGGCTTTTTCTTTTCAAGATAGGTGGCGGCAAGTAAGGCATGAAGCTCCGCTGGTGCGGCGGGGTTTTTGGTGGCCTCAATCAATAACTTGAAGGCTTTATCTTGTTTTTTAGAAAGCACCAAAAGCTGCACGACTTCCATCATGACCTTCTGGTCGGTTGGGTCAGCCAGAGCGGCCTGATAATATTCTTCGAAAGCCTCCTCGTTTTCACCGCGTTCACGGTGGGCGGTGGCTGCCGCGTAATGGGCCATTGCCTTGATACGACGCTCCATATTGGCGTCTTCGGCAGCTTGTTTTTCCTCGGGAGTTAGCTCTTTGGGCAGAGTATCATTGGAGACCGGTTTAGGCTGCTCAATCACCCCGCTTTGTTCTAAAGCGGGGCCCAGGGTTTGATGGGCAGGAGGGTCTGGAGGGAGAGCACAGCCTGTGTACAGGAGGGCACCCACGAAGACCAGAGGAAGGTATCCGAACGCAATTCTCATAAACCCCGGTATTGGGGCACATTCATTGTGCTTGGGAAAGCGCAAATTGTGGACACGGGCGTTGAGCCCCACGGCCTACAACTTACGTTTCTTGTGGCGGTTGGCCCGTGAGGCTTTGCGCCGCTTGTGCTTGTTGATCTTGGCTTTACGCCGTTTCTTTAACGATCCCATATTTGTTTCGGTTAGTTCCTTAGTGAAAGCTTAGTAGACCACTTTATTGAGTGGGTATTCAACAATTCCCTCGGCCCCGGCTGCTTTCAATTCCGGGATGATTTCACGCACCACATGTTCATCAATCACCGTATCGACGGCAATCCAGCCGTCTTGGGCAAGCTGGTTGATGGTGGGGTTTCGCAGAGAGGGAAGATTCTTCAGGAGTTTGTCGAGATTTGCCTGCTTGATGTTTAGCTTAAGGCCGACCTTAGTTTCCGCGTCGATCGCACCACGCAGGAGCATGGCCATGGTCTCGATCTTCTCGCGTTTCCAAGTATCCTTCCAGGAAGTTTTGTTGGCGACTAAGCGCGGAGTGCTGCTCATTAGCTCCTCAACGATCCGAAGGTTATTGGCCCGAAGGCTGTTGCCGGTTTCGGTGACTTCCACGATCGCATCGACCAACTCGTGAGCCTTTACTTCAGTGGCACCCCAGGAAAATTCGACATCCGCTTTGACGCCGTGCTTTTTAAGCCAGCGCTTGGTCAATCCAACGACCTCGGTGGCGATCAGCTTGCCTTCGAGATCCTTGACAGATTTGATCTTGGATTTTTCAGGCACGGCCAGAACCCAGCGGGCGGGACGGCGGGTGGCTTTGCTGAACAGAAATTCACCCACCTCTTGGACCTTGGAATTGTTTTCTTGAATCCAATCAAGGCCCGTGATGCCGCAATCAAGGTAACCGCGCTCCACGTAAACGCTCATTTCCTGTGCACGGATGGTACGAATCTCAAGGTCCGTGTCATCGACATACGGCAGGTATGAGCGGCTACTGACGCGCACGTTCCAGCCAGCCTTGGCCAGCTTTTCAACCGTGGCATCCTGCAGGCTACCCTTGGGTAAGCCAAAACGGAGCTTTTGTTTCTTTTTGCTCATCCGGAGATGTTTCGCGCTCGGAAAACTAAAAAGGACACGGAGCCCTTCGCGCGGGCGGGATGGTTTGCCACTGTCAGGGCCGAAAAGCGAATCTTTTTTTGCTTTTTTTTGGCTGCTTAGGGATTTTGGCGGACGGTACGCCGCCCCTGGAGTTCCACTTCCCCGCGGGCAATTGCGGCAATGGCACCCGGTAAGATGCGGTGTTCGGCGCTGTGGATACGTTCCAGTAACGATTCCGGAGAGTCCTCATCCCGCACGGGTAAGGTTTCCTGGGCAATGATGGCCCCTGAATCAATGCCCTGATCCACAAAATGCACGGTAGCACCGGTGTACTTCACACCGTAATCCAGTGCTTGTTTCCAAGCCTCCAAGCCAGGGAAGGAAGGTAATAGTGAGGGGTGAATGTTGATGACACGCCCTTCAAAGACCCGCAAAAACTCCCCTTTCAAAATCCGCATGAAACCCGCCAACACGACGAGGTCCACACGAGCAAGCTGCAGGGCGGCGATATAAGCCTGCTCAGCAGCATCATCAAGTTTAGTGCGGTACTTGCCCGGGTCGATGAATTGACTGGGAATTCCAAGCCGCTCGGCGTGCTGTAGAAAGGGGGCATCCTGCACATCAGAAATGACTGCAGTGATTTCCGCCGGAATATCACCGCGGCCAATAGCATCGGCTATCGCCGCTAAATTCGATCCACGACCCGAACCAAGTACACCCAGTCGAAATGAATCCGAATTCGCCATGAGCACGCAAGGTAGCGAAGCGTCTAATGCGCCGCAAACAAATCCGTTGCCCTCGTGACGGGGCCGCTCTAACGTTGGCTGATGCTTTTCCGATGGGTTGCAGTTGTGTTGATCCTGTTCGCCTTTGTCGGCCCAGCCGCCGAAATTCGCCCACCGGGTCATACCCCCCTTCCCTATGGGGCGCATGCCCTAATGAGGGGGCGCGTCGTTGTGAAACCTGGCTTGGTGGTCGAAGGCGCCACAGTCCTGATTCGTAACGGCCGCATTCAAGATGTGTTGCCAAAGGAGAAAAAGGGCATTCCCGCGGATGCCCGAGTTTGGGACATGCAAGGAAAAACGATTTATGCCGGCTTCATTGACCCCTATCTTTCACTCGGGGAGAACAAAGCCACACCCGTTTCGAATCGCTGGATCGTTCCCATCGAAGCGCGCGCGGGTATCAGTTTCAAGGGCGTGCCCACCACTAGGGAAGATTTGGGAGGTAAAGGGCCAGGCTACGAGATTGCCGAAATCCATCCTCAGCAACAAGTGTCAGACGGCTTTACGCCTAACGCCAAAGCTTTCGCCGAATTGCGTGAGCTGGGATTCACTGCGGCGAATTTTATCCCGAACAAGGGGATCATCCGAGGCAGCAGCGCCTTAGCTTTATTAGGAGACGGCGACCCGAATCAATTACTGCTGCGGCCGCAGACGCTTCAACACATAGCCTTGGAGCCAGCCAAGGATTATCCGCATTCGTTAATGGGGGTGATTGCGGCGATACGCCAAACCGTGCTGGATGCTCGTCATCATCAGGAGATGAAAACGTGGTCACAGCGAAACCCAAATGGCCCTCGCCCAAAATATAACCCGGCGCTGGAATCGTTGGATTCCGTGTTGCGAGCTACGGACAAACAACGCGTGGCGGTGGAAGCGGGCAGCGTGCTCATGACCGCCCGGATGGCGAAGCTCGCAGGAAATATGGAGTTTGACCCTGTGATCGTGGCGACCGGTCAAGAATGGCGAAGGCCGGAAACCCTCCAGCAATACAAACTGCCCTACATCATGCCCGTGGCATTTCCGGCTGCGCCAGATTTGCCAGAAGAACAGGACTGGGATCAAGTATCACTCGATCAACTTCGAGCTTGGGATTGGGCACCGGAAGTGCCGGCTTTGCTGGCGAAAAACAAGCGCGCCTTCTCGTTCACTTTGCATGGGTTGGGAGATCGCAACTCGTTTCGTAAAAATATCCAGCAGGCAATACAACGTGGCTTAAGCGCAGATGTTGCGCTAGCCGCATTAACCACTGAGCCGGCAGAATTATTGGGAGCAGAAGCTGATTTGGGCACCATCGAAAAAGGGCGCTTGGCAAATCTAACAATCGTGGACGGCGACAGTTGGTTTAATCCTGATCAACCTGTTTCCAGTGTTTGGATTGAAGGGCGACATTATGTGAACGATCCCAGGGAAAAAAAAGAGAAGGATTCAGGCGAAGCCGATGTTCCCAATGAGCCAACGCGACGAGCAGCAAAGATCCCTGGAGATTATCGGGGCGCGCTCAAAGGGGCGGCGAATATACTAATTCTCGACGCTACTGTATGGACCTGTGGGCCATCAGGGGTAATCACCAATGCATCCATCCGAATTGAAGATGGCCGAATTGCAGCCATTGGTCCGGAGATTGGCGCGCCGATTCCGTTTGATGGCATCATCATCGACGCCAAAGGCAAACATGTGACGCCCGGTTTAATTGATTGCCATAGTCACAGCATGATTTTGGGCGGTGTGAATGAAGCTACTCTTCCCTCAACAGCCATGGTGCGGATTGCGGATGTGGTGAATTCCGAGACTGAAAATATTTACCGCCAATTGGCCGGGGGCCTGACTACGGCCAATTTGCTGCACGGTTCAGCAAACCCTATCGGTGGCCAGAACGCCGTGGTTAAGCTGCGGTACGGCGCCATGCCTGATGAGATGATTTTCTCCAAAGCGCCAGCGGGCATTAAATTCGCATTAGGCGAAAATGTGAAACAATCCAACTGGGGAGATAAAAAGACTACGCGATTCCCACAGACGAGGATGGGAGTGAAAACTTTCTTCATCAATCGCTTCACGGCGGCCCGTCAATATCTGGCCGAACAACGTGCTCACCGTGTGAGTGGTCCGCCAGTGCGGAGGAATTTGGAATTGGACGCGCTGGGAGAAATTCTTAAAGGCGAACGGCTGATTCACTGCCATTCCTATCGTCAGGATGAAATGTTGGTTTTTCTCAGAACCATGGAACGGTTCGGTATTCGCGTGGGAAGCCTGCAGCATGTTCTTGAGGGATATAAAATTGCCGACGAGATTGCTGCGCATGGCGCCGGCGCCTCTAGTTTTGCGGATTGGTGGGCTTACAAGTTTGAAGTGTACGATGCGATTCCTTATAACGGCACCCTGCTCCATGAGCGTGGTGCAGTGGTCAGCTTTAATTCAGATTCATCCGATTTGGCGCGGCGCCTCAATCTCGAGGCAGCTAAAGCGGTTAAATACGGAGGCACCTCAGAGACTGAGGCGTTAAAATTCGTTACCTTAAATCCCGCCAAGCAATTGGGTATCGACCGCTGGGTTGGATCACTCGAAGTCGGCAAAGATGCAGACTTCGTAGTTTGGAACGGTCATCCGCTGGACACTCAAACGCTGTGTGACGAAACTTGGATTGAGGGCAAACAGTATTACGATCGCGCCAAGTCCGACGCTCGTTTCGATGCAATGGCTGAAGAGCGCGCAGCCCTGCTAAGTAAGATTCAGAAAATGAAGCCCAATGAAAATGCCGGTTTAACCGCCCGGGCTGCCTTCTTCCGCCGGGCACTGGAAAAGGCCCACACGCTCAATAACTGTTACGAATGCCGAAAGGCCAAACCATGAAATTAGTGATTGTTTATCTTGTTGCCAGTGTCGGACTAGTCGCCGAGACCGTGCTTTACCAAGCGGCTGCCATTCACACTGCGGATCGCGGGACCATCGAGAACGGGCAATTACTTGTGCAGGGCAACCGCATATTGGCCGTCGGCAAACAGGTGCAAGCACCTCCCAACACGAAGACCGTTAATCTGGGGGAGCTGCAACTCTATCCTGGGTTGATTGCTGCCGCCACGTCATTGGGGCTGACTGAAATTAATGCCGTGCGCGCCACGCAAGACACCACGGAAGTGGGCGAATTCACGCCGGACGTGGAGGCATGGATTTCAGTAAACCCGGATTCGGAATTAATTCCCGTGGCGCGTGCCAACGGATACACGCATGCGCTGGTTGCGCCGCTCGGCGGTGTGGTAACGGGCAATTCTGGACTCATTAAAACCTCTGGCTGGGGCGTAGAGGATATGACGGTCAAACCCCGCGCCGCCTTGCATATCATGTGGCCCGTGCTGTCCATTAATCCTGTTCCGAAATCAGCACTGAGAAACCCGGAAAAATTTAAGTCGCCAAAAGATCAAGCCAGGGAACGTGAAAAAAAATTGCGCACTCTTGATCAGTTTTTTGATCAAGCCGAGGCTTATGCCAAGGCGCGGGAAGCTCATGGTGATCAGGAGGATTTCAATACTGTTCCAGCTTGGGAAGGCACTTTGGAGGCCATTGGCGGTCGACAACCCATTATGGTGCACGCAAATTACGAACGCCAAATCACCAGCGCCGTGGCGTGGGCCAAGCGCCGTGGGTACCGCATTATCATTGCGGCCGGGTTGGATGCCTGGCGGGTGGCGGACTTGTTGGCTAAAGAAAAAGTGCCGGTAGTGCTCGATAATGTTTTCCGATTGCCGCAGCGCGACACCGACTCCCATGAAGTCAATTTCCGCGCCGCTAACGTGCTGCACAAGGCGGGCGTCAAGGTAGTTCATAGCGTGCGAATGGGAAATTGGGGTGCGACAGAAGTACGTAATATCACCTACGCCGCCGCACGTTCCATGGCCTATGGTCTGCCACGAGAAACAGCCTTACAGAGTATTACATTGCATCCGGCTGAAATACTTGGAGTTGAGAAGCAACTAGGTTCTCTAACGGCTGGCAAGGAGGCGACATTCATTGCGGTGGACGGAGATTTGTTTGATATTCGCTCCAACGTGAAGCACATGTGGATCGCCGGAAAGCCAGTAAGTCTCGAAAGCCGCCATACGAGGCTGTATGAGAAATATAAGAACCGACCAAAGCCGAAAGCGGTGCAGCGCTAATGAAATCAATCGTCCGGGATCAAGCCAAGAAATACGCTTTTGATTGGCGTGACGAACCTCTGTTACGGGTGCGCGAAAAGGAAACCATCGCGATTGAAACGTGGGATGCGAGCACAGGGTTTTTCAAAACGCCGGATGATAAGGCGATTCCAGCTAAACGGCCGGGATTTGATCGTTCTCCGCCAATGGCCAACCCCATTGCCGGGCCAGTCTATATCGAGGGGGCGGAACCTGGTGATGTATTAGTGGCTTGCATTGAGGAGGTGGAGGTGGCGGATTATTCGTGGGTGGCAGTGGGGCCAAAGCGCGGTCCGCTGGGT
>WTHG01000412.1 GCA_011523245.1 Verrucomicrobiales bacterium
ATTTAAAACAACTCCTTTAACCAAAATACTCTTCTCCGGCACAAGCTTCATCTCATCAACCTGACCGAATCGCGCTCGGGCTCCATGCAGTTCCAACTCACCCAGCTTATCTTCCCGTGAATTATCAAACCGCACACGAGCATGAGCGACATGCACCTTCCCCACTTCCTTCAATTGCTTGGCGTCCACAGGCACCCCGGTAAAATCTCGAATCTCCACTTCTTTATTGGCGATTGAATAATCAAAGTCGCCCACATCCGCGCGCCAACCTTGCGATTCCAGCCCTGATTCAATCTTACCCACCACCAGTCGCTTCACCCCCCAGTTCAGCAGAAACACGCCGACTAACGCCAACACAAGTAGGCTTCCGCAGCCAATCCCAAGCCACTTGGCCCATTTCGAACTGCCACTCGCCCCTGGCGCATCCGTTTGCGTTTCTATCGGTACGTTCATGTAATGATATCCTCCGGCCTCACTTGGAGGCATTCGTCCTGATCTTCCCAAATTACCGCAGGGAAAAATTCTACCAGTGCCGGTGCCAACTCGACACCTTGGTATGCCAGCAATTGTTCACTTTGTTGAGCAGCATCCTCAAAAGCCTGTTCGTAATTCGCGTGACTGTTCCGGCGGGTTTCATCCCAATGCGCCACGCCATGAACACTTGAATAATCTTCAGCCCATTGCGAAAGTCCTTCCCTCAGTGATTCGTCCGTTAATTCCTCAAGAGGCACGGCCGTGCCATTACAATGAAGACAAATCAACCCGTTCTCTAGCACATCCCGTGTCACCATTGGCAGTAATGGGGCTCTACAGCATTCGGCTGTAGGAAAACCAACCGGCGGGTTCACCAATCGTTGATGCCAGATTTGACGATCATGCCCCACCATTGCCGCCAGCCGGTAAGATGCCACCAAGGGATGCGACATACGCCATAATTTTCCCTGCAATTGACTCAAAGTTTGCGCCATCCAACGCGCCAGTGTGAGGTCATCAAACCCACGAAACAGCCCAGCATAATCTTGCCATAACCGTTCCACTGTATCGCTCTCATGAGCCACGGCGGGAGCATGGCTCGAAAGACTCGCGGGGCAAAGTGTAAAAAAGTTCGCCTTGGGCCGGTCAACGACCTTGCCTATAAACCCTTCGTGTCGGAGGAGACGCTGCCAGAAAAACCACTAGAGACGCCTGTAATTCACTTGAAAGGCGTCAATACAGAACGCGGACAGCAACTCGCCCGTATCAAATGCCAAAGCCTCGGTGACCTCCTGCTGCTGCGTCCTAGGAGATATGAAGATCGGCGTGATATCCGACCGATCCGGGAACTCTCCACTGAGGAGCCTGCCCTAGCCCGCGGCCACATAACAGCTGCCGGCACCAAACGCCTCCGCGGCGGGCGCACGTTGTTCGAATTCGTGCTCGAGGACGATTCCGGCCATGTCTCCTGTCGCTGGTGGAATATCACCTACATCTCCCGCTATTTCAAAGTGGGTGACGATGTACTAATCTACGGTAAACTCTCCAAAGGCAAAAGCCCTGCCGTCGACCATCCTGAGACGGAGATCATCGAAAGTGACGAGGACGCAACCATCCATGTTAACCGGATTGTTCCGGTTTACCCCCTTACCGAAGGCCTATCGCAACGCTGGCTACGGCGTTTCATGCATGGCATCGTAGAGGAACATTTGGGACAAATCAAAGCCCCCACATATAATGCCGCCGGACTGTTTGAACGCCCTGAGGCCATCCGAGCACTCCACTTTCCATTAGAACTCGATGATGCCGCCGCCGCGCGGCGACGTTTAGCGTTAGATGAATTTGTCGTCCTCCAACGCCAACTTCGCCGACGGCGAAACAATCTTCAATCAAAGGCCCAAGCCTTACCTTGCGGCGGTGACGGCTCCTACACGCAACCATTTCTTGAAGCCGTCGGCTTCCAGCTTACCGACGCGCAACGCACGGTGTCCATGGAGATCGAAGCGGACCTTGCCGGCAAACACCCCATGCGCCGTCTACTGCAGGGTGATGTGGGTTCGGGCAAAACTGCGGTCTCTGGTCTTGCCATCCTCCGCACCTTGGAGAGCGGCTATAATGCGCTCCTGATGGCGCCCACTGAGATTCTCGCCGAGCAACATCATCGTAATTTCACGAAATGGCTGCGCCATCTGCCTGTTCGCATCCGCCTGCATACCGGAAGCCACAAGGAATCCAGCATCCCCCTCTTTGCATCCGAAGAACGCACGCTGGCTATCGGCACGCATGCTCTATTTCAGGATTCGTTTTCCATGAATGATCTCGGTCTCGTGGTGATAGATGAGCAGCACAAATTTGGCGTCAGTCAGCGCGACCAACTCCTGCGCAAAGGTAACTTCCCACATTTACTGGTCATGACCGCCACCCCTATTCCACGCACGTTGGGCCTAACGCTGTATGGGGATCTTGACTGTTCGGTAATCGATGAACTCCCCCAAGGTCGCGGAACGATTCGCACGCACATTCGCACACCAGATCGCTGGCCGAAAATTCTCGAGTTCATGAAGGACCAACTTAATGCCGGCCGACAGGCCTATGTGGTTTTTCCGCGCGTTGATAACGAAGATACATCTGCCGGCATCAAGGCCGTGACCAAGGAGGCGCGCAAGCTCGCCAAGGAATTCTCCCCGCATCAGGTTGGCGTACTTCACGGACGAATGAAGCCGGAGGAAAAGGAACAGGCCATGCGAGCCTTCAATGAAGGCCATCTGCAGGTCCTCCTCTCCACAACGGTGGTGGAAGTGGGCGTGGACGTGCCGAACGCCAACCTGATGCTCATTCAAAATGCCGACCAATTCGGCCTCGCCCAGCTGCACCAGTTGCGAGGAAGGATTGGCCGCGGAGCGCATGACAGTCACTGCATCCTCCTGACCACCGGCAAATCCGAGGAAGCCAACGACCGCCTCAAGGTGTTGGAGGAAACCAATGACGGCTTTCAAGTGGCCGAGGCCGATCTCAAGTTCCGCGGCCCCGGCGAGCTCACCGGCCATGATCAAAGCGGCCTGCCGGCCTTCAAGTTTGGCGACCTCCGCCACGACCTCGATCTCATCGAACTCGCCCGGCATATCGCATTGGAGATCGAAGCTGGCAACTAGGCCCATTTCCATGATATACTTTCCGCATGCCTGAATACGGTGAAGACACCGATGTGCTGGACGTGCTGCAAGGGGAACGCCCTCCGGAGCAGGGTTATATCACGGCCATGTCGCACTTTTACCGGGGCGAGATCGGCCGCATGATGGTTTGGCGCCAACGACTCGACACCACCACTACGTGGGCCATCACCTCGACCGGCACAATTTTTACCGTCGCGTTTTCATTTGAATCCGTGCCGCATCTCATCTTCTTTTTTAACCTGGCCATTGTGGCGATTATGCTCTGGATTGAAGCGCGGCGCTATCGGTTCTACGACGCCTTTCGCGCCCGCGTTCGCATGCTCGAGGCCCACTTTCTGACCCCTGTACTACTCCGCGAAGAACCAAAACTCGAGGGCAACTGGCGCAAATTGGTTGCCGAAGACCTCCTTGTGCCGGCGTTCAAGGTAAGTA
>WTHG01000152.1 GCA_011523245.1 Verrucomicrobiales bacterium
CCTGCTGCCGCCCCGGTCAACCCCCGATCCCCCCGAAACAACGGCCAATCGGCAGCTTGCAAGGTGAATGCCACAGCACTTAAAAGCCCTATCCAGCCACAATTCAGCCTGTTCTTCATGAAATACCTGATATTTGAACCGCTAGTTTTAACGGCTGCAGTGCAAATGTTCCCAATAAAAAAGGAAAAGGCAACCCAAAAAGTACGTTCACGTACTATATTGAGATCGAATGCCCGTAAGGCAATCTACGGTAATACGAGTTATACAGTTGTTTCTGGCATAGTGTCTGCTGTAATACGGCGAAGAGTTGTGTGAAAACAGATCGAAGTAGCTATGGAAATTGATTCCACCAGTGCCATTCGGGCGATCAATGCGTATAAGTCGCATGTCAAGAAGGCGACCGAGAGCATGAAACGTATTGGTTCGGGAAGCACCCTGTCGCCGGTTGATGATGCGGGCGGAGTGGTGGTGGCGAATCGTTTGGAAACCCACACGTCTCGGGTTAATGCAGCGCGCAGTAATGTGGCGAATTCCCTCTCGAAGATCCAGACGGCAGATGGTTATTTGGAAAATGTGACCAACGCTCTCCAACGGATGGGTGAACTGGCGGCAATGGCCATGGATAACACCAAGTCTGCCACGGATAAAAAGAATTATAACACGGAGTTTCAGGCTCTTAAGGCCTATATTCGTGATGTGGCCACGCGGCAAATGAACGGCCAAAACCTATTTGACGGTAGTTCACAAAGTGTGATCAAGGACGATAGTGGAAATTTTTATTCCTACAACAACGCCAATCTGACTGCTGCTGCCCTCACCGATCTCACCACGGGCGATGTGGATTCAGTGGATCAATGGGAAACATCGGTGAATCTTTGGAAGGTATCTATTCCAGGATATACACTGAACCAAACGAGTTACAAAACCACACAAAGTGGATATCAGGTGTCGAATGCATCCAATAACATATGGAGAACGAAACAGGATTTGTGGTATAATGCCGCGACTGATTCATGGGCAACTACCAATAATGGTGGGACAAAGTACGATTCGGGTTCGTTTATTAAACTTGGCATGGGATCTGGTTCTGTAAATATTCAATCAGATCCGAATTATTCGGATGTGGAATATATTTATGCCGGTAGCAATTACCTAACGACGGCAAATCCGCTTTCCAAAGGGAACCTTGAGGCAGCGGATGTCAGTTCTGTCGCATCAGGCACATTCATTACCTACGATCCTTCGTCCAGTTCGGATGAGCCAACCTACGCCACGTTCGCGCAAGGCACTTTTTTTGCTAATGATCCGGGGTTAGGGGCATCACAGACCGCAGTAGCGGCTGGTGATTACATTACTGTGAATCCGGCCTCTGAAGATCCAGGAGCCACCTATTATGCTGCTGGTTCAACTGTGGGAACTGACCCAACTTCCACTGACTCAGGCGCCACAGAGTTAGGTAACACTCACGTGCTAACTTCGTTGGGGGCTGGTGCGGTGATTTCTAAAATCAAGACTGCATTGGGACAAGTGACCACGGACCGATCGAGTTTGGGGTCTGCGGGAAGTCGGTTACAGCGTATCAATGAACATCTTTCAATACTTGGAGAAAATCTCTCTCAAGCCGTGAGTCGCATGAAGGATACCCGGGTGGCATCGGAAAGTACCCGCTTGGCCAAGCACCAGATTCTCATTCAATCCTCGTTGGATATGGTTAGGCTCGCATTGTGAATGAAAACAACCTGCGGTTGTTGATGAACTATTAGCCCATGGCGTCGAGCAGACTGCCATGACTATCATCGCGCTTAAGAGGAGCAATCTTCACAAAGCGGTTATCATCATCGGTGGTTACCAGAAAATCTCCCTGAATGCCCTGTTTGGAAATAAATGAGTGCAGCACTTTGATCGGAAGTTGGATAATCCGGCCATCAGCAGCCTCGGCCACCACTTGCTGTGCGCGGCCACGGTAATATTCCTCCACTTGGCGCGGCGTAAGCTGTAGTGATAAGGAGAATTGTTTCACGGGCGGCCCCCAAGCAAAATTCAGATTCAATCGAAAATCAACCTTCGCTTGTCGCAGGCCCTTGAAAGAAATCCGAGGTCAGCATAGATTTCCTTGCGGTGACCCTCCCAACCATTCAATGCCTCCGCGATGGTGATGAAGCCGCATGGGTAATTGTGTACGAATGGCTTTGGCCCAAGGCTCTGGCGGTGGCCACCCACAAGCTGCGTTTTACCGCTTCCATCGACGCCGAGGATGTGACGTCCATCGCTCTACAACAGTTGGTGGATCATGTGGAAAAAGTATCCACTACTGAGGATTTATTACCACTTGCGCTGGCAATTTCTCATAATCACGCTGTTCAACGCATTCGCTATAATAAAGCGGAGAAACGTGATGTGACCGTTACGGACTCGCTTGATGGATTCGATGCGCCGGACTAATCCAACTCTCTCCGTGAGTTGGATTTGCAGGATTTGCGTGCCTTCATCAAAATCTTGATGCAGGACCTTCTCCCAAGGCAGCGGGTGTTTTGGGTGATTTTTACCTAAAAGGCCTTACCCAAAATGAAATTGCCGCTCGCCATAATCTCGCACTTAACTCAGTAGGCGTAAATCTAACCCGCAGTTTGCAACTTATACGGGAAATTATGAAAAAAAACCCCACTTTAATGAAGGAAATTCATATTGCACTGCAAAATATAGAATGAGGGCAAAGACTCCTTAGCAACCAATGCGTCACGAATTACTCAATTTACTGATCCAGAAATCCATCGGCACACTGGATGCCGAAGGCTCCGCTCGGATCGAGCAAATTCTTGAGCAAGATCCCGCACTATTGGCAGAATATGAGGCGTGGCAAGCCGAGCTTCCGGCCTTGAAAGAGTTGGCCGGTCTGGCTGGTGCCACCAGCCTCAACGCCCCCGCGATGCCCGATTCCATCCGAGAAGAACTGCTAGAGCATCTTCAGGAAAAATTTGATCACACCAAACCGGAATTGGCCAAGCCTCAATCCCCAGATGCTATTCAACGAGTCGCAGGGCTGGGCACCCGCGAAGTGACCTGGCGCTGGGCCCTGATTCCCGCCTTCGGCCTCGCCATTCTGTTCCTGATTTCGCTGAATAAAATAAATCAAGAACCCATCCCCGCATCGCCCCCAAAAATCGCCCAACCCCAAGCGGGACCACCCATGATCCAGATCGCCCTGCTGGATGTTGTGGGCCAAACCCGTGGCACCAACGACCCTATCCGCGTTCAGCTACAAAATGCTTGGCCCGAGACCGAGCTGATTGATTTCGATCAAACGTCCAAGATGAAAGCATGGCGGGACGATTGGCCCACATCCACCGCTTCTGTCATCAAAATCATATTCAACGTCTCCAGCGGCGAACTCATCCTCACCAGCCAGATCAAAGGCGAAAACAAAAAAGAAACCTTCACCCTGACTGACCCTCAGGAACTACCCGTTCTCATCGAAAAAGCCCAAGCCACCCTCAAAACGTGGCTAGAGGAAGCTGGTAAATAAAAGATGGTACCGGAGAAGGGACTCGAACCCCCACTCTCGTGAAAGAAGCGGATT
>WTHG01000100.1 GCA_011523245.1 Verrucomicrobiales bacterium
CAGCCATTGATGGCGAGAATTTATTCGGAACCCTTACGATCCATCTGAGCAATCAGGCGTTTATTCAGCTCTTCCGCGGGATTATGGCCCGATCGCTTAAGTTTATTTTGAAAGGCAGCCACTTCCACCAGACGTGCAATATCACGTCCTGGACGAACCGGGATGGTGATGTGCGGCACCCGCACGCCTAACACCTCGGTGGTTTCATCCTCCATCCCCAAGCGATCCACCTCGCCCACATCGTTCCATTCACGCAGAGTTACTATGAGGTCCAGTTGCTTTTCTCGGCGGATACTTTTCACGCCAAACATTGCCCCCACATCAATGATGCCTATACCACGCACCTCCATGTGATCACGCGTTACGTTCGCGCTAGTGCCAATCACAACACGGCCATCAATGAGCTTGAGCTTGGTGACATCATCGGCCACGAGGCTGTACCCACGCTCCACCAAAGCCAGCACACATTCACTTTTCCCGATTCCACTTTCGCCTTTTACAATCACTCCCACGCCGAGAATATCCACCATGCTGCCATGTTCCTGTCCACGCGGAGCAAACAGGTCTTCTAGGGCGAGCGTAGCACGGTTGATAAACTTCATGGTGATCAACGGGCTACGAAAGACCGGAATAGATAGCTTGTCCGCTAAGGCCAAAAATTCTTTATCCGGGCGAAGGTTCCTGGAAAACACCAACCCAGGAATTTTGGAGCTACAAACCTGCTCAAAACGTTCCAAACGTTCTTTCTTGGGGAGCGACTTCAAATAAGTCGCTTCAGCGGAACCAATGGTTTGTATTCGCTTGTTCGCAAAATATTTGGTGAACCCCGCCAAGGCTAACCCGGGACGATTGACTGTCGGCTCCTTGATGATGCGTTTCAAGCCATCCGCTCCAGCCAATAAATGCAGCCCCAAAGATGAAGCGTTTTCCACGTAGAACTGCTCAACGGATATCTTCAGCGTTTTCATCAGATGTTGAACTCCGGTCCGAGGTATATCTCGCGTGCTTGCGGATCTTCCACCAGTTTTTCCGCGTCACCTTCCAACAATACACGACCCTGATGAATCAGGTAAGCACGATCAACCATTTTAAGTGTTTCGCGCACGTTATGGTCGGTGATCAAAATCCCAAGCCCACGTTCCTTCAGTCGTCGAACAATTTTTTGCACTTCATAAACCGCAATGGGATCAATCCCAGCAAAGGGCTCGTCCAGCAGCAGCAGCTTCGGGTTGGTGACTAAAGCGCGGGTAATTTCCAATCGACGTTTTTCGCCCCCGCTCAATTGATACGCTTTGCTGTCCGACAAACTGCTCAGGTCCAGCTCATCCAAGAGGCTCTTCAGTCGCAGCTGACGTTCAGCAGCACCAATGTCGCAAGTTTCGAGAATTGCGAGGATATTCTCCTTCACCGTCAATTTGCGAAACACCGAAGGTTCCTGCGTGAGATACCCAATCCCCGCCCGCGCTCGCTCGTGCATAGGGAGATCCGTGATCTCTTCTCCTTCGAATAGCACTTCCCCCTCATCCGGCCTTACGATGCCCACGACGATGTTAAAGGTAGTGGTTTTCCCCGCGCCATTCGGCCCGAGTAACCCGACAATTTCACCGGGGTTCACATGAATGGTCACTCCATCCACCACCCGGCGCTGGGCGTATTCCTTGGCGAGCCCCTCCGTGGAGAGAAAATTCATTTATCCGATGGCCCCTTGGTCGGCGGCTTGGGTGCTCCTTCATTTTCAAGCACCGCCTGCTTGGCTGAAAGAGATCCCGTGACCCGATTGTACTCGATCACTTTAGCAATCAACACGCCCTGCTTGGTGTACAGTTTTGGGTTAATCGTCAGAACCAAGACCTCAGTGGCCGCCGTATACAACGCATGCCCTCCTACAGCCCTGGTTTTATCTTTCTTGTTAATGATCTCCACATCCCCTTCGGCCACAATGCGATCAATGTCCCCCCCCAACCCAACCATTGGAGCGACTGCCGGCTCGCCGCTTTTTTGGGGATTGGCATCAACTCCAGATTTTTTAGCGGGTGGGGCAACCGGCTTCTTCTTAGGCGCTTTATCTTTGTCGGCAAAATGAATAGTTAACTTGTCACTCAATAAATCCATTTGCGCATCAATCACCACCACGTCGCCCTCGTAAACCGCGATATTCTTGAGCGGGTTGAACATGAAGTTCTCAGCGGAGATCACCGTTTTCTCAGGTGCCTTAGGCTTATCTGCAGCATCTACAGTCGCCGCCATCAACCCGACGACCAGCCAAGTTTTGATTATATTATTCATTCAGTGAAAACCCTTGTTTTGTAATGGTCCGCACATTGTTACTGATTACCAGCAACGATGGATTTTGCCGCCAAAAAAAACCACGACCTTCCAGCACAGCCCCGCCATCGGCACGAAAAACCCGCATCGGCCCTGAAGAGGATGCCACGCGTGTGCGAAATTCAAAAAAACATGTTGGAGCCTCCATAATCAAGTCAACTTTTCGCTGCTCTCCATTGTATTTGTACGTCTCCAGTCGCGCCCCCTTTACCAAAATCATACCATTACTCTGTGGAATCGCCTGGTCTCCAGTCAGCAACGATGTAATCCGACCTTTGGTTCGGTCATATTCAGGAAATTTTATCCGCTTCTGAACTCCTTGACCTGGAATAACTTGAGCCACGCCCCATACCCCTAATAACAGGACCATCCCGATGGCAATATACTTATTGATCACGATATCCCTCCGGATGTTTCAAGCGCTTGAGAATAGCACTCCATTTGCCCTGTGCACGTAATATTTTATCACAAACTTCCCGCACAGCCCCTTCACCGCCACCGACCTTGGTGGTGTAAGCCGCTGTGGATTTTACATCCGCTCGCGCATTCGCCACGGCAATAGGTAGCCCCACGCGTTTGAGCACCGCCAGATCGTTGATGTCGTCACTCATATAACAGGCGTCAGCCCACGTGAGCTTTGCTTTTTTCAGAATCACCTCCACAGCCGCAACTTTGGGCAAGGATTTTTGCCAGAGATAATCCACCTTCAATTCCTTTGCCCGCGCTGTGGTCGCCGCTGATTTGCGATTGGAAACCCATCCCACGGGAATACCTACATGTTGTAGTAACCGCAGCCCCATTCCGTCTTGAATGTTAAACTGTTTAAATTCGGTCTTGCCGTTCATGAAAACTGTGGCGTTAGTCAACACGCCATCCACATCCGTCAGGAAAATCTTCACGCGCTTGAAATGCGCCGCTGTTGCTTTTCGACTCATTGAACCGCCTTATGGACTTTCACCAACTGACCCAGCACCTTGGCCATTTGCTTTAGCGGGACCATATTCGGCCCATCACTCCAAGCCTTACTGGGATCCGGGTGCGTTTCCATGAACACCCCATTCGCACCGGCCGCCACTGCTGCTCGCGCCAGCGCTGGCGCGTATTCTCCATTCCCGCTGGATCGATCGCCGTCACCACCAGGCATCTGCACCGAATGAGTGGCATCAAACACCACCGGCCAGCCGAACTCCCGCATAATCGGCATGGATCGCATGTCAGCTACCAGATTGTTATAGCCAAATGTTGTAC
>WTHG01000283.1 GCA_011523245.1 Verrucomicrobiales bacterium
GTCTAGGTAGTGTACAGCCTTGCCGTCGGCGAGCTTCTTAAAAATGGCATTGGCACCTTCGTTGACTTGGCGACGTTTGTCCGAGTTATTGGTACCGCGGGGAAACACCCCAAGCAGCAGCACTTGGGTCTCAGGCAATTTTTTGCGTAATTGATTCACGATCACCTGCACGCCATCCGCGATTTCTTGGGAGGTGTTGCTGCCTGAATTGTTGGTGCCGATCATGATGACTGCCGCCTTGGGCTTGATGCGATAGAGGTTGCCGTTGTCCAAGCGCCAAATGACATGTTGGGTTCGGTCTCCGCCGATACCGAGGTTTACGGCGTTGCGCTTGGCGTAATGCTTGGCCCATACGCCCTTACCGCGGCCTTCCCAGCCTTGGGTGATGGAGTCGCCGATGAAAATGAGATCACAGTTGCCCTGGGCCACGCGTTTGTTGAAGGACTCATGCCGCTTGGTCCAACCGCCGCTGCGCGGCACGGGTTTGGTGGCCGAATGGAGTTTTTCCTCGGCGATGGAGGTGAGGGCAATGAGGAAGGAGGCTAGTATGAGAATCGGTTTCACGCGCCCAATGTCCGATGTGCGGCAGGCAATGTCCATCGAAAATCGGTGGCGGTTTAGGCCTGCACCGAGCGTCCGAGCTGCCAGTGCCAGTATCGGCTGAGGGCGGATTTCACATCTTCCAGAATCAGATAGCTGATAGGCACGAGGATGAGTGTGATAAACGTGGCAAAGAGGACGCCCCACGCGAGGCTGATGCCCATGGGGATAACGAACTGCGCCTGCGTACTTTTCTCAAACATGGTGGGCAGGATGCCGCCGAAGGTGGTGAGGCTGGTTAGGAGAATGGGGCGGAACCGTGCGCCGCCGGCATTGCGCACCGCGTCCAGGAGCGACAGCCCTTCATCGCGTTTGAGGTTAATGTAATGCACCATTACAAGGCTGTCATTCACCACCACGCCGGCCATGGCCAGCACGCCGAAGGCGCTCATGATGCTAAAGGGCACATCCATGATCATGTGCCCCAGCAACGCGCCCATGATGCTGAAGGGAATAATGCCCATGACAATCAATGGCTGACTGTAGCTCTTAAAGGGAATGGCGAGCATGGCGTAGATGCCGAGGACAATGATGATGCCGCCGAGCTTAAGGGCGGCAAAGGACTCGCGACGTTCGCGACCTTCGCCGACGAATTCATGGCTCATGCCGGGATAGTTCCTGACCAGTTCGCCTACTCGCGGCGCCATGTCCTCTCGTATTTTTTCCAAATCCAAATTTGGATCATACTTATCGGCATCAGCCACCACGTAAAGAGTGCGGGCTAGGTCGGTACGGCGAATGGACGGGAAGCTCTCAGCCATCTCCAAATCAGCCACAGCGGCGAGCGGCATCGAGGTGCCTTCGGGCGTGCGGATGTGCATGTTCTCTAGGCTGGCAAGTGTTTCGCGTTCTTCCAACGGATACCGCACCATCACACGTACCTGATTTTGCCCACGTTGAATGCGCTGAGCTTCATGCCCGAAAAAGCCGCCTTGCACCTGCCGGCCCACCATGGCGCGGGTGAGTCCACGCTGGAGGGCGTCGGGTTTGAGGATGGGGCGAACCTCTTCCTTGGTGCGTTGGAAGCTGTCGTTAATATCAAACAGGCCGGGGTAGGTGCTGAGTTCCTTTTGGATATCATCGGATACTTTGGCGAGGGCGTCGGTGGTTTCGGTGCTAGTTTCCAACGCGGGCATGGCCAGCTTGATGGCGATGGGGTCACGCGTGCGGCCGATTACTGCCCGGGTGGTGACTTCCTGCGCACCATCAATCGGACCGATGTTCCTACGCCATTCGGCGGTGAGTTCACGGGTCTTGATCTGGTGAAATTTGGTGTCGACGAAGTGTATGCGGTCTTCGGGCGGCATGAGCTGCATCTGTACTTCGCCAAGATTTGCCACGCCACTGGAGGCGCTGCCGCGGATCCCGGCGATGTTTTGCCCGCCCACGGTGGTGATGATGTGGCCCACTAAACTACGTTGCTCGGTTTGGCCAGTCACTGGGTTCAGGTAGTCGCCTGTGTACTCAGCCTGTAGTTTATGAGCCTCATCAATCATCCGTTGCAGTTTGGTTTCAGTGGTCTCGTAAAGAGTGCCTTCAGGCATTACAAGACGGGCGGTGGCGTAGTCAGCATCGATGGGCGGGAAATACATCATCTTCAGTCGGCCGCTGTAGCTGTAGGAACAGATGATTAAGGCCACCCCGATGAAAATGCTGAGCGTCACATAACGGTGGGTGGAAGCGGTCGCCAGCACTGGCCGGTACAAGTGGTCAATACCCCATTCGAGGCCGTCGGCAAAACTTCGTTGTATACGGGTCAGAAAACTGAGTCTTTCGCGTGGTGGTTTGCCAGTGGAAAGATGACTCAAGTGCGCAGGTAAAATCAGTTTGGATTCTACCAGTGAAAAGAGCAGGCAGGGGATTACCACTAATGGAATTTGTGCGAATATTTGCCCGCGTCGGCCTTCCACCAACAGTAACGGCACGAAGGCGATAATAGTAGTAAGCACGCCGAAGATCACCGGCGTGGCGACTTCCTGGGCGCCCTTGATCGCGCCGTCCAGGCTGGAGCCGCCACGTTGTTGATAGGCGTGAATGCGTTCGCCGGTCACAATGGCGTCATCCACGAGAATACCGAGCACGATGATGAAGCCGTACAAGGTGAAGAGATTAATGGTCACGCCGAGGTAGGGCATCATGGCAAATGCGCCCATAAACGCGATTGGCACCCCGAGGCATACCCAGAAGGCTACGCCCGGGCGCAGGAACAGGCCGAGCAATACGATGATGCAGCCAATACCGACAAAGGCGGAGTCGTTGAGTGTGACAAGGCGTTTTTTGATGATATCAGCACGGTTGTTCCAGATATCAATGTTCACGCCCTGAGGTAGCTTAGGTTTCAAATCGGTCAGATATTCCTGAACGGTCTGCTCGATCTTGAGTGCATTTTGTGAACCAGTGCGGGCAACGTGCACGACTGCGCAGCGTTTGCCGTTGAACCGCATGACCACACGGTTTTCCTCGAAGCCATCGCGTACAGCGGCGATTTCACCAAGGGTCAGATGAGAGCCGTCTTCGCGGGCTTTGACGATGATTTTGTCAAACGCCGCTTTGTCAAAAGCGCGTCCTTCGGTGCGCACTAGTAATTCGCCGTTGCGCGCGCGGATGGCGCCACCGGGGATATCGACCGCCGAAGTGCCCACGGCATCAGCCACCTCTTTGAGGGTGAGATCGTGTTCGCGCAGCATCTGTTCGCTCACCTCGATGCTGATCTCGTAATTGCGCAAACCGCGCAGGCGCACGCGGGAAATGCCGTCCAGTCGGCCAGCTTCATCGCGCACGCGTTCGCCGAGCTTGTACAAATCGTACTCGCTCATGTCGCCGTGGAGAATCAGCGTGACCACCTCGTGCAGGCTTTCATCGAGCTTTACTTCAGGCGGCTCGATACCTTCAGGCAATCCGCTCACGGCCTCCACACGGCTCTTCACGTCATCCAGCACATCACGCGGATCATGGCCGCTCTCCACTTCC
>WTHG01000008.1 GCA_011523245.1 Verrucomicrobiales bacterium
GCTTCAACCGCGCCCGTTCGAGCGCCGCCTTGCGGGCATTGGCCGGACCATTGTCGATAGTCGGATTTTTCTCCACGAGATACGCCTCCAGCGCACGGTTGGCGCGGTGAGTAGCCGTGACGGTTTTTTTATACGCGGCATTCTCCTGATTGAGTTTCTTACGCTGATCAGCGATTTTTTTGCGGAATGATTTGTTCGAGCTGAACACCGCGGGAAAACGCTTGGTCTTTTCGGCATCGAGCGCATCCACCGCCGCCACGAGCTTGCGATACGCCTCGTGTTCCAAGTGAAACCGCGCGTGCACATTGCGCTTGCGAATTTCGTACGCATCACCCACCGCATGCTTCACCGGAAACTGCCCAATGCCCTTTACAATGCGCGCACGATTGGCCTCGTGCTCGCGATGCCGGCCGGCCTGAAACACCTGCACGTTGTCAAACGCCGCCCCGGCGCGATCCACTTGAAAGGCAAAATAGGTGCGCTCCTGTTTGATGATCGGATGCTTGGCATAAACGCGATGGCGATCGTCAATATGCGCCACAACCTCGTCGCCGATGAATTCCATCGTCATCGTGTACCATCGGCCCGGCACGAAATTGAAAGCGCATTCGTCTTGCCGCATCGGGAACCACGGCCCGCGATCGTCCATCGCCGTTTGCAGATAAAAATGATCGCGCCGAATGTGCAGCACCGTGTTGTAATGACCGGAGGCGCCCGTCACGAGTCGGATGTCCTTCGCACCATCAAACTTGAAATCAAACCGCACGAGCGCGTCCTTAAAGTTCGGGTTCTTGTAAAAGATGCGCTTATTCTCGCCGGCGATTTCATTGCGTCGCAGAACGCCATCTTTCACCTCCCATTCCTTGTTGAAAAACCAGCCGCCACTCACCTGCCCTTCGGAAAAATGATCGCCAAATTGCAGATTGCGCGGTGAGGCCAGCAAGGGCCGCGAGGGAATGCGCGCGCCAACTTGCGTCCGCCACTTGGCCAACCGCGCCTGCATTTCGCGTACGCGTTTCGGCTCCTTGCCCGCCAGATTCGTTTTCTCCGAGGGATCCTTGGCGAGGTTGAACAGCGCGAACTTTTCTTCACGCGCCGGATCAAAGAACTCGATCAACTTCCAATCCCCTACCCGAATGGCCCCGCCGGAAACGCCGCCGAGAAAGTGCGGTTTATCCAGCGGATAATGCCAATGCATCGCCTCGCGCTTGGGAGCTTGGTTGGGATTGCGCAGCGTCGATAAAATAGAAACGCCGTCGAGCTTTTGTCGCGTATCCGGCTTCACGCCGCCGGCCTCGAGGAAGGTTGGATAAAAATCATGGTTCACCACCGGCTGCTCCGTCGTGCGCCCAGCGGGTACTCCACCGTTCGGCCAGCGCACGATCAATGGCACGCGAATGCCGCCTTCATAGATCTGGCTTTTGCCACCGCGCAACGGCGCGTTCGAGGTCACGTTGGTCTCGCCACCGTTATCGCTGCTGAAGATAAAAATCGTGTCGCGATCAATCCTCAACTCGCGCAGCTTGCGATCGATCATCCCAATCCCGTCATCAATACTCTCCAGCATCGCTGCCAAGTGCGGATTATGCGAACCAGCCCAGTGATAACACGCTTCACCTTTGAATCCAGAATCCTGGCAAAGATAGCATCGTTCGCGGGCACGTGTGCTTGCCCCCGGCTTGTGTTTACGTCGGTATTTTTCCACGAGATCCGGCCGGCCGTTCAGGATCGTGTGCGGCGCGTAATGGCTGAGATAGAGAAAAAAGGGTTGGTCCTTATTCCGTTCAATAAACTCCACCGCCTCGCGGTTCAGCCGATCGGTCAAATACTCGCCCTTGCCCAGCTTGTTCTTCGGCAGATCAATCCACGAGATCGGTTGCGTGCGGAACACGTACGGGAAAAAGTTGGCGCCATTGCCCACGCCCTTCACTTCGCTGCTCGTATTCCAGCCAAAGCCATGATTCGTCGGTCGCAATTCAAACTCCGCCTCGTGGTGCTTATAACCCGTCAAATGCCATTTACCAACCATGCCCGTGCGATACTCGTTTTGCCGAAGAATCTCCGGCAAGGTCACCTGACTCACCGGCAGCGCATTCGAGGAATTGGGCCGGAGATAATCGGTAATGCCTACCCGGGCCGGATGCTGCCCCGTAAGCAGCGCAGCACGGTACGGCGAACACACCGGTGCTGCCGCGTATGCATGCGTAAACCGCACGCCCTCCTTCGCCAAGCGATCCAGATTCGGCGTCTCGTTAAACTTGCTCCCGTAACACCCCAGCTCCGCCCAACCAAGATCGTCCGCCAACACGAACACAATATTCGGCCGCCGAATCTGCGCCGAGGCATCAAACGCCAACCCGCCCAATAAAATAATTAAAAAACAAATCCTGTTCATCCTGCTAATCCTTGTTCAACCCCAAAGCCTTGCGCAGCACTGGTTCAAAGGCTTCCGCCTGACGCATAAAACCAAGATCATTCGGATGCGAAGCATCCGTCGTGCCTTCCCCATCGTCTCCCAGTAACGTATCGCCTCCCAGATAGTACAGCCGTTTCACGTCTGCCGACTTGAGCTGTTCGTAGGCCTTGCGCAACGCCGCATGATTGTCGTCGTGAAACTTTTCTTTCGTCGGTGTCAACCAGCTGTTGGCAAATCTTCGATCTTCCACCAACAAAATTGGCGTGTCCGGCCGCGCCTTACGCAGCAGTTTAACCAAAGGCACGCAGCGCTCGGTGACCATCGCCGCGTTCATGTTGGGCAGACAATCAATCACGTAACACGCCGCATCCACTTCCGCCATCAACTTGCCCACCGCTTCATGCATGCGCCCATTACCGGAGAAGCCAATGTTTATCACCGGCCGATCCAGCCGCCGGCCCAAAATCGCCGGATGCGTGATACCCGGCCGTGAGGCGCACGCACCGTGAGTGATAGACGTACCGTAAAACACAATGGGTTTTGCCTTGCGCGGTGCCAATCCTACAAACTTGGCTCCCGCCGGCACTCCGATGGACAGCGATTCCGTGCCGTTGTACAGCGGCAGATACACCACGTACTCGCGCAAGCCCGGTGCAATGCCGCGCAACAGCGCCGCCTGCATATCCTGCTTACCTGGCCGTGTGGCCGCCGCCCATCGCCAACGCCCTTTGGCGTCTCGCGCGTAAAGGTCCAATCCGCTCACCCCGCTCGGCGGCATGTGCGGCATGCCCAGTCGCGCGCTCATCAATTTCCACTGCGCATGAATCTCCGTGGCGTCCGTCTTGAACCGCACCATCATCCCCGCGCTATGCCGACTAAGGCCCCACACCGCCTTGGTCACCGTCTCCTCGGCCTTGGCCGGAAACCGGTCAAACCAGCGCAACCGATCCTGATCCCCCCAACCGCGCCCTTCCACGCCCCATTGAGTGACATCATGCCACTCGATTTTTTCCTGCGCACCAGCGTGAATACCTCCAATGCCGATTAGACAAGCTAAAGCAAGTTTCATGAGTTGAAATCGTTTTTAGTTTTTAAACCAAGGTACACGGGCGTTCTTGGTGATCTCGGCGTCCGGCCTTTCCATGCGGGC
>WTHG01000464.1:0-2100 GCA_011523245.1 Verrucomicrobiales bacterium
CGCCACCCCTGGCAACACTGCATGAGACAGTGTGTCGCCAAATAGCGCCATCTTCCGGACAACGATAAACCTGCCAAGTAACCCGCAACTGATCCCTAACAAAATGGAGCCCATCAATGCGTAGCGCACAGCGGGATCTTTTAGGCTGAAAAAGCGCCGTGCTTGATCCCAAACTGTAGTTTCCCCCATGTCTCCAATGCGCTCGGCCCACACCAACTCTGGCGCGCACAGATAAAGCAGCAAAATGAAGATGGGACGCAGCATGGGGTCAACGGGCCTTGGCGCCCACGGCGTCGGCCACTTCACTGAGGATAGTCAGTCGCCCGCCGTAGGTACTCTGCAGTAGGTCGTAGTTAAACACCTCTTCGGTGGAGCCAAATGCTACCACCCGCATATTAAGCAACAAAAGGCTGTCGAAGTAGGTTTTGGCCGTGGGTAGATCGTGATGTACTACGAGGAGTGTTTTGCCCTGATCTTTAAGCTCTTGGAGAATCGTCACAATGGCCGCCTCGGTGGCGGCATCCACGCCGGCAAACGGTTCATCCATAAAATACAGATCACTCTCCTGTGCCAGTGCGCGCGCTAGGAACACCCGTTGCTGTTGACCGCCGGAGAGGTTGGAAATCTGCCGGTCGGCGTAGGGCAACATCTTCACCTTTTCAAGGCACTCCCGGGCAACCTCGCGGTCTTCCTTCCTAGGACGCTTAAACAGGCCGAGATGCCCGTAGCGCCCCATAAGTACAACATCCATGACACTGACCGGAAAATCCCAATCCACCGATTCACGCTGAGGCACATAGCCCACGCGGCGGAGATTATCCTTTACCGGTTGGCCAAAGACCTTGACCCAGCCGCTGCTCACCGGCAGCAACCCCATGGCCGCCTTGATCAAGGTGGATTTACCAGCGCCGTTGGGGCCGATAACCCCGACAAGTTGCCCAGCCGGAACCTCAACGTCAACTCCCCACAACACCGGCCGCTTATGATAAGCAACTGTGAGATCATGAATCTCAAGTGGCACAGGAGTTTCCAGTTTTGCGTTGTGTATGCTCATCTAAAATGTGAATCCGGCGCGCAAGCCAATCACCAGCGCGTCATCTATACTAGCATCACCACTGGGTCGTTTAATCCATTGGATATCGGGCTGTAGATACACCGAGGGGCTCATCTGAAACTGATGGGTTAGTTCCACCACTGCTTCATGGGATTTGGTGGTGGTAATGTCACTGCTGTGTTTGCCGTACACAAAACCCAGTGCAGTCACATCCTCATCCCGACCGGGGATGAGTCCAGTGTAGTTAAACCCGGTGTCGATCACCCAATGGAACCGGCTGCGGTCACGCTCACTAATGCCCAGCCGCGCAAAGGCACCGAGACCATCACGGGTAAGCATCTTGTCCACGGCGCCATAGATACCGCCATTACCTTCCTTCTTGCCGCCGGCGTTGGTGTCGAATTCACTGGAGTGATACCAGGCGCCCAAACGGTACCAACCTGGAAGCTCCGCGCCATCATCCACATTGAATCCGTTGTAGCCCACCTCGTATAGGCTCGTCCATCCTTGGCCGTTACCAAGTTCGAAGTGCGTGCCGTGCTGATTAATCGTGGCATCTCCTCCAGCATCATCGAAGGTATCGCCATCATAGATTCCGAATTGCGCATACCGGGCCTGATCAAAGTCATACCTGAAACGCACACCCAAACCCGGCACATTGAAGGCTGGCCCTGCATTACGTGTGTTTGCTGCCCAAAATGCCGACTGCCCAAATACAGCGTGAATTAATGCGCCACCATATTCAGCACCTACGAATTCCTCGTCTGCTAGCAGATTACCAACGCGCACATTCAACTGCCCAAAACTCTTTTCAGCGAATACCTCATAAAGTCGCAGCCCATCATACGCATCTATATTGCTGACAGTTAGCTCATCGCCTACATACTGACCTGGGCTCACGCCATGCGTCCATAAGGCACTCACGCGCAGGCTCAACCCTTCTACGCCTAGGGCAGTTTCTCCATTCACATCCACCGCACTGTACCCCAGACCGTTATACACACTACCGGTCTTTAAGCCTCCAGACACATTGCTAAACCCTTCAG
>WTHG01000464.1:2200-3550 GCA_011523245.1 Verrucomicrobiales bacterium
CCGTTATACACACTACCGGTCTTTAAGCCTCCAGACACATTGCTAAACCCTTCAGCGGTGTACTCGAAGGCAAACTCGTAGCCATTTTCAAACAACTCACTACGCGCACCGCCCCAATTCCCGGACAACGCGCCACTATCCCAAATGGATTCGGGCGCATCCGTAATTTCATTTGCTTCAGCTGCAGAAACGATCGGTGTTGCCGGATCACCCTGCGCCATAAGTCCCTGGGCGGCCAAGGCCATGCCCAATATGATGTGTTTGCTTTTCAAAATTCTTTACCTCTTTGGCAATACCATTGCGACAGGCTGCCGTAACGTTGGAAGAAAGCTTAATTAGAACATGACTTACCTGAGGGCATTCACGATGGTGCTGATGTTGTGCTTGATCATGCCCTCGTAGGTGCCGAGATCGAGCCCCCCTTCCATTTGGCCGAGTTCGCCCATGGCATCGGAAAACAATTCGCCACCAATGGTTACCTCAGCATCCATGGCTATCGCCTTGATGGCATCCGGGTTCACCGTGGTCTCCACAAAAATGGATTTCACCGTCTGTTCCTTGATGAAGTCGACCAGCTTGGTGCGGTCAGCCAAGCCCGCTTCCGAGACGGTGGAAATACCCTGCAGGCCCACCACCTTGAATCCATACGCGCGGCCGAAGTAGTTGTACGCGTCATGGCTAGTTACCAGCAGACGTTTTTCAACGGGCAATTCGTTCACCTTTTCCGTGACCCACGTTTGCAAGTCCTCCATCTTTTCCCTGGCCGCCTTGCCGTTAGCCTCGTAATCGGCCTTGTGGTCCGGATCCGCGTCGCTCAGGCCGGCGACCACCACATCAATGGTCTCTTTCCACAACGGCACTTCAAACCAAACGTGCGGGTCAAAGTGATCCTCGTACTCGTCCGAATCGAGCAGCTTGGATTCGTCTAGGTCTTGGGTAACGGCATACACCGGCTTGCCGCCGGTCTTTAGCTTGCCCAACACTTCCTCCATTTTACCTTCAAGCAACAGGCCGACATAAAATATGATTTCAGCGTTCTGCAGCTTGGTTACGTCATTAGCGCTGGCCTTGTATAGGTGGGGATCCACACCGGGACCCATGATTTCAGTGACCTCTACATGCTCACCCCCCACTTGTCGCACTAGATCGCTTACCATATTAACCGTGGCGGTCACCTGCAATTTCCCACGGGCACCAGCAGAAACCATAGGGTCATTCTGGCCCGCTTCTTCAGCCGATTGACTACAGGCCAAAAAGATTGCTGCCAAACATGCGGCGAGAAACCCTCTTTGAAACCATTGATTTAAAAATTCCATCTTAAAGAACCGTAATTTGCCCGCAGCCAAACAT
>WTHG01000229.1 GCA_011523245.1 Verrucomicrobiales bacterium
TTCATCTTAGCCAAAATATCCAACCGTTTGTTACCGCGGATCTGGTTGATGCCAGCAGGGAACGCTAGATAAGGATCCTTCTCTCCGGGGCGCCCCACATAGTACGCCTCACAACGCTGACCAAGGTAACCAGCACGGCGGGCATTGCCGCTGATGGTAATGAACGAAGGGAGATCGCCAAGCCGCTCCTTTTCGTGTGTGACGATGGAGCCAATACCCGGATGCACCAGATTACCGCTTTGATTGTAGCTGGTCTGGAGCTGGTACTGGGCGCGGCCGTGTGCGCCGTTCACGCCGGCAATGGACCGGATCAAGGTGGAATGATGCATCTGTTTGGCCAACTTCGGGAAGATGCTGCTGATCTGAATGCCGTCAGCCGAAGTGTTGATCGGATCAAATTCTCCGGCCACGGGGCGACCGGGTTTAGGATCCCAAGTATCGATATGGCTCATGCCGCCGCCCAGCCAGAAGAGGATGACGTTTTCGGCTTTAGCCTGTTTGGTTTCCCCCGCGTGAGCCATCATTTGGGCGATGGGCATCCCGAGCATGGTCGCACTCGAGAGGCCGAGCATGCGCCGGCGAGTCATTTGGTAGTCAAGGCATCCTTGGTTCATAATTGTTCCTAGTGGTTGGTTTTTAATTAAGGGATGTAACGGAATTCATTGCTGTTCAACAGCGCCCAGCGCAAATCCGCCATGCCGTCCAGAGCGGGCTTGCCGGCGCCCACCACTTCGCGGGCAAACGCCAATTCCTCCGCATCCGGTTCGCGCGTGAGGATTTCCAGATAAGCGAGTTTGATTGCCCCTGTGATGTCCTGCTTGTCACCATCCAAGAGGGTATGCATCGGCTCCATTGGGCCAACACGCGCGGCCTCGTGGGTCGCCTTGCCGTTCAACATCATCAGTTGTTGGCGCATACTAGGGGTGTGTTCGCGGAAATTGGCGAGGCTATCACGGGCCGGTTGACCGAACACTCGCAGGAAATGCGCGGGCGGTGCCGGAGTGGCGATACGCATCGTGCTGCCGAAGCGCGGATTATCATCCACCTTGCGTTCCACCTCCACATATTTGTAGGTGCGCCGCGGACCAGTGTCGCCCGGCTGGGCCATTGCCTGCATCTGCTGCTGACGCTCCAACTCCGCGTCACTCATCATCTTCATAGAAGCAAGATCCTTCTCCAGTTCGCTCTTGAGCAGTTCATCGAAATTCAATGCGATTTGTCCCTCCAGATCGTACCCGCCCCCAGCCATAGGCTGGGCCATCATGCCCGGTGCCATATTCGGCGTGTTACCCGAGGCTGCCCCTCGGCTGCCTGCAATCACGCCATCCACCATACGGACACGTTCGGTGTATGTGCGCATATTTGCTCCGGCCGGCCATTTGTAATCGGTCAGATGCCCGGCCACCACGATGCTGTCGTAGAGAACCTCACTCACCATACGGCGGGTAGCCGCGGAGGCAAAATTCTCTTCAGACGCTTGGCGGTCCGCCAGTGCCACCTCAGGTGCAAGATGGCCGCGCGAGTAGGCCTTGGTCATCATGATCATACGGATCAAAGCCTTGATGTCGTAACCGCTGGCCACGAATTCATCTGACAAATAATTTAACGTTTCGCGATGCGTTACAATATCCTGAAAATCATCTACCGGCTCATAAAACCCGCGCCCGATTAGCTCGGCCCACATGCGGTTGACCATGTTGCGAGCGAAGTAACGGTTGTAAGGGCTGGTCACCTTCTCGGCCAACTCCGTTCGCTGCACGCTTTGCCGATAAAGATCGCCCTCAATATCCAATGCCTGCGTGGCGGCCTTGGCCTCCTGCGCTACTGCCTTGCCGAAACCACGTTCATTTTCAAAAGCAGCATCCGGATTTGCCTCATCCAACAGCGCGGACAAGCTCTTGCCTTGATTTGCGCCTGAAGCTGCAAGGGCTTCCTCTGCCCGCTTTGTTTCAAAGCGTTTCACATGCGATGGCACTGAGGTAAACTCTTCCAGTTCGAAAGGGAACTTCGGCGCAACCGGATTGCGTACCGGGGGTTTTTTGCGTTCAGGCGGCCAGAGCACGGTGGTCTCATTACCTTCGGTGGTGTACACACGACGGGAAAATTGATTCTCAATCCGGCGTGTTTTGCCAAAGTACGTGGCCAGTTCATAAAACTGTTTTTGTTTCCAAACATCGAATGGGTGATTGTGGCACTGCGCACATTGCATTCGCACGCCGAGGAACATCTGGCTGGTCGCCGCGGCCATCGCCATCGCGTCCACATCTTCTCCAAGGATCAACCCCACCGCCGGCACCTTGCCCGAAGACCCATTTGCGCTGAGCATCTCGCGGCTCATCATATCCCAAGACCGGTTCTTGCTTAGACTCTGGTGCAGATAGGCTAGGAACGCATTGCCGCCTGTGGCGTTGGAACGAATGCGCAGGATGTCCGAGAAGAACACAGTCCAACGATCGGCATAACGCGGATGCGTCAACAGCTTGTCCACCAACTTGGCCCGGCGCTCTGTTGCTGGCCATTTCTGAAATTCTCGCACCTCTGCCGCCGTCGGTATCCGGCCGATCACATCCACCGAAGCTCGGCGTAGAAAGGTCAAATCATCAATCCCTTTGGCAACCAGAACCGGCTGTTCGGCCTTAGAGTTTTGCTTAGCCAACAAGGCATCCACTTTCGCGGGGACCGCCAGCACGGACAACGTGGTGATGAAAAGAAAAAGACTGGAAGTAATGGATACAGGTCTCATTGGCCTTCAGTGGCAATCTGCCCTGAAAAATCGACGCAAGCAATGAAAAAGACATTCACAATAATACCTCAAATTATCCACACGGGAGACAATTGGTTGCGACCCGTTTTAAAAGCCGTAATAGTCAGGCACTCGACCGATCTAATACCAACCACATAACATCGTATGAACCGCAATCTCACCCTATTTACCGCCCTGATACTGTGGGTCCCCGTCCTGCACGCGAATGAGCAACGGAAGGATCCGGAACTACCTCTTGTGTCAAACCGTATACTTCTAAACGAACTTCCATATGCCCAATGTTGGGATCCTGGGGGATGGTTTTGGAAACCCGCCAAGGAAGTGCAGAGACGTATCGCCGCTCTGGAAAATAAAATAAATACAAAGCCCTAAACTCAAAAAACTGGTTAAGATGGAATTCCCTTCCAGTTGTGGGGTGATGTTTCTCTCTGGAATCACGCTTTTCCCAGGCGAGAAATTGCCTCTAAGAATTTTTGAGCCTCGCTATCGGGAAATGCTTGATCAAGCACTTTCCGGCAGCAGAATGTTTTCTGTAGCCACCGAATACCGCAGAACAGATCAGCCTGTCGTTGGGTTAGGCTTAATTAAATCTAGTCAGCAGCAACCTGATGGCACTTCGCTGCTACTTTTGGAAGGAGTAGGCAGGATTCGGCTTCTTAAGGAAATAGAGGCAGGCTCATACCCTCATTACGCCATCGAACCAGTCCATACTATTTTTGATCTGATTGAAACTGATGAGATGACTCGGGAACTTTTACTTAATCTATGCATCCCCTACACTC
>WTHG01000331.1 GCA_011523245.1 Verrucomicrobiales bacterium
CAACCTGATCGCGTGGCTTGGCATTGAAGAGCATACGCATCAGGACCGGCGGCACATGTTGGCCGTCAGCGATGAGTTCGCAGACGATTTCGTCCGTGGCCAGAGCAAACTCCAGCATGCCCGTCATGCGGTAGGGGCCATTCTTAACGAGTCCGCTCATGGCATTAAATGTGTGTGTGCTCTGATTGAGGCCGGCTTTCAGCGCAGGGAACAATTCTTTTTCGGTGGCATCCGTATGGCCGGCGCTGGCGATGGAACCGTTTTTGCGGAGGGCCTTGATGAGTAGATTGACCCGAGGCAATTCGGGGGCTAGCGTCATTTGGGTGATCAACGAACCGTACTTGAGGATGGGCCCCCATTCCTTGGCCGTGGGGGCGCGGCAATAATCCGGATTCTGCGCGCCGGCCCGAACCTTGTTGATGAACGGTCCCTCCACGTGTACGCCCACTACGCGTGCGCCGCCGATCGATTGGTTATGGATCGGGGCAATGGCGTCGAGGGTTTTGAGAATATCCTGTTGCGAGGCGGACAGGGTGGTCAGCGTCAGGGACGTTGTGCCGCCTTGGAGATGATACTCCGTGATCTCACGGAAGGCATCGAGTCGGGCTTCCATGGTATCACGCCCAAGAGCACCGTGGATGTGGATATCGACAAAGCCCGGTGCCAGAAAGCCGCCCCGCAGGTCGAGCCGTTCGCCGCGTTTGGCGGTGGCGGGTTTGATACTTTTGGAAATCTTGTGAATACGGCCATTGCGGATGTGCAGGGAGCCGCGCTCGATGGCGTCGGGCAGGATCAGCCGGGCGTTGGTGATTTCCATGGGCGGATGATGGCCGCTCCGTGGGCGTGAATCAAGCGCGGGTCACGCGATGACACCCCGCAAGGGGCGGCCTTTGCCGTCCTTGGTGGCGTAGAAGGGGCGTTGCTCGACGGTCACATGATAGTCGGTGGGCACGCCCATGGCGCGGAAGATGGTGGCGTGGAGGTCGGTAATGGTGGCCGGATCCTTGATGGTTTTGCAGGGGCGTTCATCAGCGGTTTCACCAAAGAGATGCCCGCGACTGGCGCCGCCGCCAAACATCAGCACGCTGCCCGCGGCGGTGAAGTGTCGGTGCATGCCGTAGAATTTTAGCTCATTGATGACATCGGGCTGATGCACCTGCCCGCGGACGGCCTTGTCCGGCTTGCCTTCGACGAGCATGTCGCGGCTGAACTCGGTGGCTAACACGATGAGTGTGCGGTTGAGCAGGCCCCGTTCCTCGAGGTCGCGGATCAACTGCGCGAGCGGTTGGTCGATGTCCTTTTTCAATTCAGCCAACCGCGTGTGACCGTTTTCGTGGGTGTCCCAGCGCTTGAACGGGCCGTAATCGCTGGTCACCTCGATGAAACGGGCGCCTACCTCAGTGAGCCGGCGGGCCAAAAGGCAGCCGCGCCCGAACTTGCCTTTGCCGTACGGTGCGGCGTTTTTCTCGGGTTCCAGCGCGAGGTCAAATGCCTTGGCGGCTGGGCTGCTGAGCAGAGTGAAGGCTTCGTCCATCGACTTGAGCAACTGCTCGCGTTTGGCAGAGTCGCTTTTTTGAAAACTGGGACTGGCCTTGAGTAGGCGCAGGTAATTCTGATAGCGCGCCTTGAACCGCACGGGGCTCATGCCGGCTGGCGGGCGCACAGCCTTGATGGCGTTGGCGGGGTCATCAATGGTGAACGGGCCATACTCCGTGCCGAGGCAACCACCGGTTTGGAAGGCCTTGATCTCCTCGCTCTCGCCATTGGGGGTTTGGCCAATGTCGATGAAAGCCGGCAGGGCGGGATGATTGCGGCCACGCGCATGGGCGATCCACGCGCCGATGTGGGGCGCGGCCACGGTGAGCGGCGGCTCATAGCCGGTGTGCCAGTGGTATTGGTGGCGCGAGTGCAGGATGTGCCCGAGATCGGCACCTACCTGGGTGCGAATCAGCGTGCCGCGATCCATCACCTTGGCCATGTGCTCGAATCCCTGGCAAACCTTGATGTGATCCACCGCCGTATCAATCGCCGGAAACGTACTCAGCACTTGGTCGCTCTTGAGACCTTTTTTGAACGGCGTATATCGTTTGGGATCAAACGTCTCCGTGGACGCCATGCCGCCGGCCATCCAACACAGGATCACGGTGTCTGCCGTGGCATTGAGCTTCGGCTCTTCATTGGCCAAGGCGGGCAGGGCGGCAGCGCCGAGGGCGGCGGAGGTGCCTTTTAAAAATTCGCGGCGATTGAGTTGCATCTTTATGTCAGTCTAGTGGATGAGTTGAAATTCGGGAAGCATCACAATGATCCAGAGGAGATCAGCTGTGCTTTCGGGGGTGGGTTTTGCGCCGAGCAAATCAGTGGCGATTTCGCGTTCGGCCGCGTTCGGCAACCGGCCAAGGGCGGTTTGATAAAGGACATTGGCCATCGCGACGGGATTCGGCTCATCCTGCAGCCACTTGGTAGCGGCGGCCTTCAGGGTGTTGTCGAGCGTTGTGCCATTGGTTAACTCGAGGGCCTGCAGCAGGGTGGGCAGGGTGTCGCGGGTGGTAACCACCTGATCGCGATTGGGCCGGCCAAGCGCGAGTTGCAGCGGGTCGAGGCGGGAGAGCACGGCACGGATATCGGTGATGGCGGCATTGGGGAGCCCGGGGGCGTTGAAGGCGGCGGCGAGGTTCCACGGACCCCGGCCGGCCGGGCCGGCATTGGCGGCATGTTTCCATCCGCGCGTTTCGAAATCGAGCGTGTGCCAGTTGGCGTGTCGCTGCTTGGTGACGAGCCAAGTGTCGTCGGTGAGCAACCATTGTTCGCCCAGCTGGGTGCGGAGAATAAATCCGGCGGGGCCGGCGGCAATGTTGGTGGCCTGCACGGCGATGATGTTGCGGCCCTTGCGCAGCAGGCGGGCAATGTCGAATCCGGCCGGGGCCGCCCAGTTTTTGCTGCCGCCGGCGCGCCGTCCATTGACGAAAAGCTCAAATTCATTGTCGCATGTGGCGAGGGTGGGAGCAGTTTTGGGCACCGACTCAAGGGTGAATGTTTTTCGCAGATAAATGGTTTCCAATGGCGCGGATGCCGCGGCGTTTTTCTGGTCCCAGATCCAGACGGGTGCGGGCGGTTTGTCGGCTTTCGGAGGGTTAGGCTTGGGCTGAGGGGCGTGCGCTCCAAGCACCGCGTTGACCGCGCCGATTTGGCCGCCCTGTTTGCGGCCGTCCAGACGCTGGAAGGCGCGGCTGTTTTGCCACTGGCCGCTGAGGGTGGAGAGGGCATCGACGAATTGCTCGGCCTGTAGGCGCTTGGGCACGGGGCCTTGGAAAACAAACGCGCCTTCGCCGTCCTCACGCGAAGGCAGTTGGTAGGCGCGGCTGGTGCAGATGAGGCGAAGGGTGTGTTTGAGGTCGTGCTCGTTGGCGGCGAGATCCGTAGCCATCCAGTCGAGCAGGTCGGCATTCCACGCGGGTTGATCGACATCATCCAGCGGCTCAATGAGGCCGCGCCCCATCAGGCGCGCCCAGAGGCGATTGACGATTACGCGCCGAAGCCGGCCGTT
>WTHG01000022.1 GCA_011523245.1 Verrucomicrobiales bacterium
GAGGTAGCGTGATTTTGGATGTGATGGACGCCAAAACGGGCCAGCAATTGCAGCGATCTTTATGGCAATTCAGTTCAGTGCCTAGAAACATTTTCCCGGGCCAAGGGTTCACAGGGCTGATTTATTTTAATCATCCGGAAACAGGGTCGGAACTGCAGTATTTTTGTCGAACCAAAGCCGCAAGAAAGGCGAAAGGTAAAGAAGCAGGGCAATGAAAACGATTTTCACATGGATTCTGTTAAGCGTTGGATTGGTAGCAGCGCCCCGCGTAGGGGTATTTACGATGACCGATGGGGGGCGCTTTGAGGCAGAGTTTCTTGGTGTTGAAGGAGGGAAGGGGATGGTATGGCGTCACCCGGCCTTTGAAGGTGTACGGTATATTTCTCAGGCTGGCTTGCGGCAGTTGCGATTGAGCGCCGCTGATGCGCCCAAACGCCGGTCGCATACGGCTCGTGTGCGTTTTCGAAATGGCGATGAGTTGGCTATCAATTTGAGCGGCCTCAATGCCAATGCGATGCAGATGGAAACGTGGTTTGCCGGGAAGTTATCGGTCCCTCGCCAGCATTTGGCTTGGCTAGTTCCGGGCGGGGAAGGGGAATTGGTATACCACGGGCCGAGAAGCCTCCGCGGCTGGGGAGCGGCCTTGATGGGTGTGGTGCTGGGCGACGACGGCGAGGACGTAGGCGGCGTGGTAATTACTGAAGTGATGGCAGACAGTCCGGCGATGCAAGGAGGACTCAAGGTGGGCGACTTGATTACGCACATGAACGGCAAAGCATATTGGGATCGGACACTGCTGATCCAAGCGGTTAAAAAACATTTAGTGGGCGATACGCTCAAGGTTCGTGTACAGCGGGGGGAGGAATCCATTGATTTGAAGGTCGGATTGGCGGCTCTCCATTGGCGGTTTGAGGAGGGGGCACTCGTCACGGATCAAGTTGGTAGCATGATTGGGCGCGAGTTTGAATGGCCGGCTGTGTCCGAGTTGTCGTTTGAATTGAACTGGAAAAATATGCCGGGTATCGATGTGGTGATTTGTGGGGATCGCGTACGGGAATATAACGCTATGAATGGGTACAAGTTGCGTCTGTACCAAAACTATGCGCACTTGTATCGCAATACATCAACCGATGGGGTGACCTATAATTCCACGAGCATCGGCACCGTGTCCGTTAAATGGCCCATAAACAAAGAGGCTGCGATCAAGGTGTTAGTGGATCAGAAAAAGGCGACGGTATCCTTGTTGGTCAACGGCAAGCTGTTGAAGACGTGGAAGGATCCCAACGGTTTTGCCGGTCGCGGTGGGGCACTTGGATTTAATCCGCAGTTGGCTGATCGCATGCGGATTTCCGGGATTCGTTTGCGCCACTGGAATGGGCAGCTGCCCAACGGCCGGAGTCCGCAGATGGCCGGTGGTGCGGAGGATCATGTGCGCTTTTCCAACGGAAACAATCTCAAGGGCAAAGTTGGCAGCGTGGCGGAAGGTAAGTTGATGGTGAAAACTTCCTTTGCGGAAGTGCCCGTGCCGCTGGAGAAGGTGGCTACAGTTGTGTTTGCGGCACCGAAGGTGCAGCCGGATGAAGAAAATTTGGCGTGGATCACACTTGGCGGAGAGGGTCGAATCACTGGCGAGATTTTGGAGTGGAACGCGAAAGGTGTGCTCGTTCGCACTTCCTTATTCGGTGAAGTCACGTTGGACCCCACGGTGGTTAGTTCGGTTCAGTTTCGCTGAAGTTTTTGGCCGTGCGTTGTGCCAGCACCTGCAGCCAACGGGCGGGCTGGGTCAGGGATTCAGCGCTGGAGGTAACCTCAGCCAAGCTTCGGCACTGTTCAAAATCACTTTCGAGAGCGGCTACATCATCAACAGTTCCAGCGAAAGCCAGACAACGGCAATCATATTGGCGAGCCAGTTGAGCCAGTTCGCCCACGCCTTTGCCCATGACTGTTTGGCGATCCATGCCGCCTTCGCCGGTGATTACGATATCGGCTTCGGTCAATTTCTCTGTCAATCGGACCGTGCGAGCGAAGAGCGCGAAGCCAGATTGCAGGTCGGCCTTGCCGAAACAATGCAGGCCGAAACCTAAACCACCAGCGGCGCCGGTGCCGGGAAGTTGTGCAACGCTTTCGCCCGTATGATTTTGCCAGATTTTAGCCAGATTTTCTAAGGCATCCTCGGCTGTCGATATATCGGTTTCGGTCAAACCTTTTTGCGGTCCGAAGATTCGCGTGCAGCCGTTGGGGCCAAGTAATGGGTTTTGTACATCCACCGCCACAGTGATCGGAGGCAGTGAAGAATTCAGAGGTTGATTAATAGACTGAAGTTGTCGCAGTAAGGGCCATTGGGTGATCGGATGGGTCGCAGAATCCAGGAATTCCCATCCCAAGGCACGGGCCATGCCGAAGCCGCCATCATTGGTGGCACTGCCACCAATGCCAATGATCAAACGTTTCGCTCCACGGCTCGTTGCGTGTTGAATGATTTGGCCCAAGCCGGTCGAATCATTTTCAAACGGTGCGCGTTGGGATGATTCCAGTATGGCGAGGCCAATTACATTGGCGCTCTCGATGAGCGCTGTTTGATTAGGAGTCAGCCAGTAAGCGGCCGTGGTTGACTGGCCCGCGGCGTTGGAGGCATCGCATCTGATGGTTTTCCCATTTAATGCTTCGGCCATTAGGTATCCGAAGCCATCGCCACCGTCGCTTATGGGTTGGAGGGTAACGGTATCATCAGGGCGGGCTTGGCGCCAGCCAGTTGCGATAGCCCGAGCCGCTTCCGGGGCGGTCAATGTGCCTTTAAACTTATCTGGGGCGATGAGGATACGGCGCGCCACGGCTTCAGTGTGCTTGGAATAATCCAATGAATCCAGCATGAGGTTTACATTTTAGATATCTTAGGCTACACTACAGGCCTATGGAACAACCGAACATCACCTGCTATTTGAAGCCCACATGTGGCTGGAGTGAGGGCGTGCGCGCTGTTTTGCGTAAATATGGGCTCACGTGGGAAGAGAAGGATGTGATTAACAACCCAGAGCACCGCGCGGAGATGGTTGAGCGGACCGGCCAGATGCTCCAGCCGTGTGTCGATATCAACGGTAACATGCTGGCCGATGTGAGTGGCGATGAGGTTGAGGCTTGGATGCTGGCGAACAACGTGGTGTCGGCCACCAATGCGGAGGCCGATGCCCCGACTGATCAGCCTTGCGCTCACGAGATGCCACAGTCGCAATCCATGCAGTTTAAGAACTGAGCTTCCGGCAAGCAATTCGAGGGGCCGGTTCGCCGGCCCTTTTTATTTGTCATGAAAACCGTTACCAGCCCTCAAGCTATGCAGCGGCACTCGTGTCGGTGGCAGCGGCTAGAGCGGCGCGTGGTGTTAGTTCCCACGATGGGTGCGCTGCATGAAGGGCATTTGAGTCTTATCCGTCGTGCCCGCAAACGAGCAGGAAAAGACGGGGTGGTGGTGGTGAGTGTGTATGTAAACCCCGCGCAGTTTAATGACCCGAAGGACTTGAAAAGGTATCCACGCACGTTGGTGGCC